>DASXMJ010000024.1 GCA_036495685.1 Candidatus Binataceae bacterium
CGCGAATTTGAAAGGGTTGACGAATTGAGCATAACGCTGCGTGTACTCACGCAACTCGCATAGTTCACATTTGGCCATCGGGGGATCCCGGGCGCGGTGCTCGGTCGAGCACTGAGGAATGACGCGCACGCCGCACCAGCAGCGCGGCGTGCGCAATGACCAGGCTTACTAGGGGGCCGGAGATGCCTCAGGGGAGGCCGCCGGAGAGGACCCGGCGGCGCGGGCCGCCGAAGATCTGTTCATTCTCTCTACGTTCCCTGGGGATGTTCTGTTCTCAGCCTTGGCCGCGCGGGCCGCGCGCTTTTTGCAGCCCCTCACCCTACCGACTGAGATTTTCATATCAGAGGCGACATCTCTCATCGATTTGCCCTGACCGAGTTCCTGCATGACCGCATCACAATCAACACTTTCCGCGGCATAGACCACAGGAACCACGCTCGAAAACGACAATGCTACCCCAAGCATTACCGAAGCCGTGGCGATCGCAAGTTTGTGCATGAATATACCCCTCCCATTTTGGGGCCGTGCTCGGCCGCGAGTGTCAGTATTCCAGAATCAACGAGTGGCTGCAAAATGTCGAGAACCCGAAGTAGCCCTAGCAATCATCATTTTTTACTCCGGGAAATTTGCGCGAGCGCACCTTAGCATGACTCACCGTTGCTTAACGTGTCTTCAAGCCCGGAAACCGGGGCGCGCGCCTTTCGCGCACCGCTGCCGCGCCCTCGCGCACGTCGGCGCTGAAAAAGCCGAGCATCTCCATCGCCAGTGATGCGTCGAAAGAGGGCCCCGCCGCCCGAAGCCAGTTGTTCAACGATCGTTTGGTAAATCGCAACGCCTGCTGTGGTCCGCCGGCAAGCTTGTGCGCGACTTCCATCGCCTTGTCCATCAGCTGGGGGGCTGGAACACAGAGACTCACCAACCCGATCCGTTCCGCCTCGCGCCCGTCGATGAAGTCGGCGGTCAACAGGTAGTATTTCGCCTTCGCCATTCCACACAGCAGCGGCCAAATGATCACCGCGTGGTCGCCGGCCGCCACCCCCAGCCGCAGGTGACCATCGGTTATACGCATCGCTTCGGAGGCGATGCTGATATCGGCCATCAGCGCCACCGCGAGACCCGCGCCGACTGCGACGCCGTTGATCGCCGATACGATCGGCTTGTCGAGGTTGATCATGTTGTAAACAATATCGCCGGCTTCTCGCCACGCCTGCGCGATGTTGGTCGCGCTTCCCGCCATCGCCTCGATCATGTCGAGATCACCCCCGGCCGAGAATGCACGGCCCGCACCGGTGACCACCACCACGTTGGTGTCCGCGTCTTCGGCGATATCCAGCCAGACGTGACTCAGCTCCCAGTGCAGTCGATTGTTGGTGGCGTTGAGGACGTCGGGACGATTGATCGTGATGAGCAGAATGCCATCGCCCTTGCGCTCGAACAGCAGGTGCTGGTACTCGCGATAGTCCATCGTGGTCGATCCCCGTGGGCGGCTGTCGAAGCTAACCCTCTCCCGGACGCGGAAGCGCCGAGCGGGAAGGCCTTCACGTGAGGTTCGTCTTCCTCGCCGGAGCAGGAGTCGGGTGGCGCCGATGTCGCCCGGTTACCCCTTGTAGATATCCATGACCGTGTTGAGCAGCTTAAGCGCCTGCTCCTTGGGACGCTGGAACGAGTTGCGTCCGATGATCGAACCGAAGCCGCCACCGGCGTGGATCTCGCGCACGTCGCCGATGAGCTGCTCGTCGGACTCCCTGGGTCCGCCCGAGAAAATTACGATGCGCCGTCCGTCGAATGCCGCCTGAATTATATGCTTCACGCGAGCCGAGAGCGGCTCGAGCTGGACCTTGGCGGCGTCGTATGCCTTCTTGGCTTCGGGCTGCTCGATCGCCGAAGTCGGCGGCTTGACCTTGATGATATTTGCGCCGAGTTGCGCCGCGATTTGAGCGGCGTACGCTACCACGTCAAGCGCGGTCTCGCCCTGCTTGGAGAGCGCCGACCCGCGCGGGTACGACCACACCACCAACGGAAGCCCGTGCGCCTTCGCCTCGGCGCCGATTTCGCGCAGCTCCTGGTACATGGTCTTTTCCCCCGCGGAGCCGGGGTAGATGGTGAAGCCGACCGCCGTGCAACCGAGCTTGAGCGCATCCTTGACGCTGCCGGTTACGGCGGAGATCGGATCTTTCTCATCGTGCAGCACGGCGTGGTTGTTCAGCTTTAGAATCAACGGAATCTCGCCTGCGTACTCCGCGGCTCCCGCCTCAATAAACCCGAGCGGAGCGGCGTACGCATTGCAGCCGGCATCGAGCGCGAGCTGAAAGTGGTAGCGCGGATCATAAGCGGGCGGATTGACCGCAAAGCTCCGCGCCGGTCCGTGTTCGAAGCCCTGGTCGACCGGCAGAATGACGAACTTGCCGGTGCCGGCCAGTTTGCCGTGATTCATCATGCGGGCCAGATTGCTGCGCACACCCGCATTCTCAGAGTCGTACCAACTGAGAATTTCCCTGACGCGCTTGGTCATAAAAATCTGTCTCCTTCGATCCGCCCAGCGGACGCGATGTGCTCAGCTCTCTTATAGCATTGCGCGGGCCGAATGTGCCGCGCCCAGTAGCGCGACATCCGGATTGGTGACCACCCGCACCTCGATTTGTTTAAGCATCGTGGCCAGCCGCCCCTTGCCGGTGAACCCGCGCATGAATTCGCCGCCCTGCAGGCCGCGCAGTATTTTCGGAGCAATTCCGCCACACAGAAACACTCCGCCGAGAGCCAGCACCTTGAGCGCCAAATTTCCCGCCTCCGCCCCGTACATAGCGCAAAACATCTCTACCGCGTGAGTGCATACGCTATCGCGCCCGCTGAGTCCCGCTTCGCTTATCATTTCTGCGGGGTCGCCCGCAGCCAGCGCCGTGCTAAGCCATTGCGGCTCGGGCGCGGAAATGCGGGCGCGCAGAAAACGATAGATATTGACCAGTCCCGCGCCGGAGAGCACCCGCTCCCAACTGACGTGCCCGAATTCGCGTTCGAGGAACCGCAGCAGCTCGATTTGTTCGTCGCCGACCGGAGCGAAACTAGAGTGGCCGCCCTCCGATGAAACTAGTTGATAGCGACCACCTTT
The DNA here is from genome assembly GCA_036495685.1 of Candidatus Binataceae bacterium. Taxonomy (NCBI): domain Bacteria; phylum Candidatus Binatota; class Binatia (SeqCode); order Binatales (SeqCode); family Binataceae (SeqCode); species Binataceae bacterium (SeqCode). The sequence continues at coordinate 3,107 of DASXMJ010000024.1, forward strand.
GGCGGCAAGCAGCGCGGCTTCGCCCAGTCCGGTGCCGGCCGCAATCACCGCAATGTTCCCGTAGAGCAGACTCGCTCCGGGATTGATCACCACTGAATCGGATTCGGGCAAATGAATAACGCCCTGCGCAGTCGCGCCGAGGTCATTGATCAGCGTCACCGGAACCCCGCCCAAGGCGCTCGATATCGACTTGTCGGAAATCCCCCAGCGAATATTGCTCGGGGTCGCCGTGCCGCCGATTACCGGTCCGGGTACGCCAAAGCACGCGGCGGCAATTTCACCCGCACGAGCCGGGCCGAGGAATTCCGCGCAGATACTCTCCAGGGACGAGAATTGCGGGGTTGCAAAACGGGCCTCGCGTACCCGGACGAGGTGTCGATGATCCTCGGCAAAAATTCCGAGCAGGGTTTTGGTTCCCCCGACGTCGCCCGCGAGCACCAGCCGAGCCATGCGGTTTTCTCCTCCGGGCAGGCGGTTCAACGGGAATTTTACAGCCTGCGCTACCCCTTCAGTCTACCCGGGAGGAAGACAACTAAAAGAATGCGGCTATCCTTTTGCCGGGGGGCACGACCCAGAGTCCCCCAGGTTGCGGAATTGGTTTTCGACTCCCCGAACCTCTTTCGGTCAGCCTTCGACGTTGCTGCGCTCGGCGAGTTCCACCTCTTCCGCGCTCCCGATGTAAACCGGTTGCCGATCGTGAAGCGCCTGGGGTGTTACTTCGAGCAACCGCTTTTTCCCATTCGAGGCTCGGCCTCCGGCTTGCTCGGCAATCAAGGACATCGGTTCCAGCTCATACATGAGCCGCAACTTGCCTTTGCTCTTGCCGTCGGGAGTGATTTCGCCGGGGTACATGAAGAGGCCTCCTTCGAGCAGGCAGCGATGAAAATCGGCCACGAAGGCGCCGGTGTAGCGCAGTGAGTAGCTGGTCGACTTGTCCTTACGGCTGGTCATGTGCTCGATAAGCTTGCGCACCCCGGGATGGAACTTGGTGATGTTACCCTGATTGACGGAGTAGGTGATGCCGCGGCGCGGCATCTGAACGTCCCCCCGCCACAGGACGAACTGATCGAGCAAGGGATCGAGCGTAAAGATGTCGACCCCCGCTCCGGCGGTGAACGTGAGCTGCGTTCCGGGGCCGTAAAGAATGTACCCGGCGGCCACTTGCTCATCGCCGGGCCGCAGAATGTCTTCGATCGACTCCGCATGATTCGGTGCGCGCTTGCGAATGGAAAAAATCGTGCCGAGCGAGCCGTTGATATCGGTGTTGGATGAACCATCCAGGGGATCGTAGAGCACTGCGTAACTGTTGCCCTGACAACTGCCGGTGCGATGTTCCGCCTGCTCCATCTCTTCGGAGATGAGACTGCACACCGGGTCGCCCCTTTCGAAGGTGTCGAGAAAAACCCAGTTGGTCCACTCGTCGAGCTTTTTCTCTTCTTCACCCTGAATGTTGGTCTCCCCCGTAATCCCCAACTCGCCCCGCAGCGAAGCACGCGCGAGTTCGTGCGAAATTCTCTTACCGATTACCTCGATACGTTCGAGGATCAGCGCGAGATCGTCGGTCGGCACTTTGCTCTGCTTGCGCGTCAGGACGTGGCGCAACAAGGTCATGTTCTGCTGAGCCATAGAAGTCTCCCCAAAAATCACCCCGACGGCGACCGTCTTCCGATCGCCCTGCGAAATCACCTCCCCCACGAGGCGGTTCCGAGACGAGGATCAATACAACAAATTTAAGCCGAAATGGCAGGGTCATGCTTCGTTCTTCGTAACGCAAAGTTTCGCGTTTCGGGTCTTTCCTAACCGTGACGACGACGGGCCAGGCTCCACTCGCCGCATGCGACTCAGAGAAGTTCCACGCCCCCACTGGTCGCACGACCGATCTGGATCGCGGCTTTGGGCGATGATGTAACGGTCCGCGTCTCGGGGAGACACTTCGTTTCGCGAGCGAGGGTTGAAGCCGATAAGCCGCCCTATATGGACCCAGCTCTCAGACCGCTTTCCGCGGAAGGCGGGAGGCACTCAACCAACGGGGTTGTTTAGCGACTCCGCGCCTGACGAAGAAAAGTAGGTCTTTTACTCGGACAGTTGTTTGAATGGACCTCGACAGTATCCTTGGCCCTACAATACACGCCACGATCGCCCGTCGGCCGCCATCATGAGTGCGGCTTCCAGCGGGCCCCACGAGCCCGCCGAGTAGACCGGTATCTCACCCGGCGTTTGGGTCCAAGCGTCGAGTATCGGGTCGACGAGCTGCCAGGACGCCTCGACCGAATCGCGCCGCATGAACAGGGTCTGGTCCCCGAGAATGATGTCTCGAAGCAGGGTTTCGTACGCCTCGGGAGTGCTGGTCGCATAGTGAAAGTCGACCGCGACTTGTTGCAGGCGCGCCTGGGGGCCCGGCACCTTTGAGATTATGTGGACCGCGAGACCTTCATTCGGCTGGATGCGGATGGTCAGGATGTTGGCAGCCAGGTGGGCCCGCGGATTGGAGTTGTAGAGGATTCGCGGGACCGACTTGAAGTAGATGGCGATCTCGCTGGCGCGTTTGGGCAAACGCTTGCCAGTGCGAAGATAAAATGGCACTCCCGCCCAACGCCAGTTGTCGATCCAGCATCGCAGCGCGACAAAGGTCTCTATCCGCGAGCCCGAAGCGACTCCGTCTTCCTCCAGATAGGCGCTGGCCGGCACACCTCCCACTAATCCCGCGCCGTATTGGCCGCGAATTGCGTACTTTTCGATGTCCTCGTCGCCGAACGGGCGAATCGATTGCAAAACGTCAAGCTTCGCATCGCGCACGGAGTCCGCGGCGGTGCTGCGCGGCGGTTCCATGCCGATGATGCTGAGCACTTGCAGCATGTGGCTCTGAACCATATCGCGCAGAGCGCCGGCCGACTCGTAGTAAGGCGCCCGCGCCCCGACCCCTTCTTCTTCGGCGACGGTAATCTGGACGTGGTCGATAAAGCGCGAGGTCCACAGCGGCTCGAAGATCGAGTTCGCGAAGCGCAGCACCATCAGATTTTCGACGGTTTCCTTGCCCAGGTAGTGATCGATCCGGAAGATCTGGCCCTCGTCAAAGTGGGCCGCAATCCGGTCGTTGATCGCGGTAGAGCTGGCCAGGTCACGGCCGATCGGCTTCTCCACTACCACCCGCGTGAAGGTCCCGGGACCGTCGGGCGGACGGATCATGTGCGCATCGTGCAAAGCGTTGGCGCAGGTCTCGATGAAGTTGGGCGGAATCGCGAAGTAGTAAACGCGATTGCCCTCAGTGCCGGCTTCGCGGTCAACGGCCTCGAGCTGCGCACGCAACGTTTGATAGTCGGCAGGCTCGTTGAAGCGCCCGCGCACGAACCTAAGCATTCGCGCGAAGCCGTTCCATTCCTGCTCGTGCATCGGACGACGAGAATTTTTCTGGATCGCGTCGCGCGCGAACGCTCGATAGCTCTCGTCGTTCATTTCTTCCATCGAGAAGCACACGATCGCGACCTTCTCCGGCAGGTCATCATCGAGCGCAAGATTGTAAAGCGCCGGCAGCAGCTTGCGATGGCTGAGTGCTCCGGCACCCCCGAAGATCACCAGCGCGCAGGGAGGGTATTCGGGCTTTGCGGCCCGTCCGGTATTGTTCAGCGCGACTGTCGGCTCCCGATTCAAACCCATCGAAGGAATCCGCTTCTCATCTTGAGAGACGAACCAGCAAAGATGCCCTGAACTTCCCCCTCAGGCTAGTGAAAGACCCCGCGCGAGCAAAGCCGCTCTGATCCAGCAGGGAAGAGCTTGTAGATTGCCGAGGTTTCACCGATTCAAGATCAAAATCCTAAATCCTTGCCGACTCCTGGATCTGCCGGCATCGAGCAGTCCGGTGTCTCGGCGCGGCCCCTCACGAGGGGGGAATGATCTGCGTGATTTTCGAACCTTCCAGACCCATGCCGCCCATCAAGCCACTCTGATCGAATACGAACGCATATACGTCAGAGCGCATGCTAGTGGTGCTCAACGAACTCGCCGCGCCTTGGTCAAGGACCACGATGCTCGGGCCTGTACCGAGCGCCCATCCGCCGCTCTGGTTAAGGTAGTTTAGGGCCGAGCTGCTCATGAAAAAGAGCGCGTAGCCAAACTCCTTGGCTCCCGCCTGAAAGCCGTAAGAAGCGGCGGCGGTTCGGTAGTATCCTGCGGTACGGCCTCCTTTTCGCAGCGCTCCGAAGCCGAACTGTGCACCGATCAGAAATGCGCCCTTCTTGATGTCGGGAAAGACCAGGATCCCCTTGGCCTTGGCTCCCAGCTGCCGGGCCTTTGGGTTGTTGGCGTAAAGGGAATTCAAGGCGCTGGTTACCCTCTGATCGATCTCAGATGCGCTGGGCGCAAGCGGCGCAGAGGACTGGGCACGCAGAACACCGGCCAAGCCAAAGCCGATCGCTATCTGAATCACTATGGCAACGGTTAGTCGTTTCAACGGATACACTCCCTCTTTGGGGTCGGTTCGATGTTAACTCCTGCACTCAGAACGACCGGGTTTGCAGAATCTATACATGCTGAGAGGTGGTTTAAGAAAGGCGTCTCAGCGTGACCGGATGGTAGGGAAAAGCAGCGTCGCCTGGACGCGGATCATCCAGCCGGGTCCGCCCTGTGGATGCTTAACGAAATCGTAGGCTCCGGCCTGGAGGCCCATTTGCTGTCCTCCGAGCTCGACGATGTTGCCGACGTCGGCGCCGATGGGAAGCGTCCACGCGCTTCGCTTCTCCGCGGTCCAGTCGTAAGCGATGGGCGGGTCGATTTGCCCGGACCATCCGCTGTCGAGACTATAGCTCACGAACGGCTCGAGATAGGTCTGATTAATGCTGCCCCGGTGATGCGCGCCCGCAAATGACATCAGCTGGTCGGCCAGGATGCCGTTGAACCACGGACCGTGGTCGAAGGCGAAGCCGCCTGTCGGGCCGGCCGCCCATTTCCCACTCCCCAAATCAGTGCTTGAAGCGGTTGGAGCCTGAAGAATCGGCCCGATTCCCCAAATCCATTCACTGGCGCTTTCAGGCGTCAGGAAAAAGGAAGTCTGCAGGTCGCTGAGTCCGAATTGCGAACTGGGAGTCGGCAGGTAACCCACGGTCAGGCTGGGCCGCACCAGTAGGTCCCACTGCGCGGTTAGCCGAACCGGAATTAACGGTTCGATGTTCACTGCCTCGCCGGCGTCATGGTGGTTTCCCAGATTGAAGCCAGTCGTGGCCTGGATGGGGACCTTCACGAAATCTTCAAATGGATTGTGCACGCTCTTGGCGAGCTCGATGGGAGTCGGGTTGGTTGGGGACGCGGCTTGCTGCGCGCGAGCTGCGGTGGGGAGCAGCATGCCAAGTGCCAGAGCGATTCCCGCAACCAGGCCGGGCTTTCGATGCCAAGAGCGCGCGTCTTGCATCGCGCCGCCTTACTTTAGCGAGCCCCCGGCAGCGACGACCTTCGAGCCGCACCCTGGTCCGGAGAGAACACGACTGCCCTGGAGCTCCATTCCACAGTGACAGACCTGCAACCTGTTGCTGACCCTCATCAGCACGAGCCTCGGTCGAGATACCTCCGCGGAGCGATCTATCGTTCGATGATCGCCTTGAGACGTGCTTGTCTCACCGCCCGCACGAACACACGATAGTCGCGCTGGTTCTGGTCAACGTAGTCCACCGCGAATTCGCAGATCGCGTCATCAAAGGTTGCGCTCGAGCCCATGTAGCCCGAGATTTTCGCCGCGTCGCCGGAACGCGCATGCGCCCGGGCCAGCGCCCATCCGCAGACTCTTCCGTAAGCCCGCAGC
>DASXMJ010000025.1 GCA_036495685.1 Candidatus Binataceae bacterium
GCAATTCCCGAGCATTTCACCGGCGACGTCCTGATCGGCTACGGCGACGTGCCGATGGTGACCAGCGCAACGCTCGCCGCCTTCTGGAGCGCACATCGTCAGAGCGGGGCTGCGCTTTCGTTGGTGAGCGTGCGCGTGGCGGATCCTTCCGCCTATGGCCGCGTGGTGCGCGACCCGGCGGGAAAGGTGCGGGCGGTGGTGGAGGCCCGCGATGCGTCGGCGGCGGAGCGCGCGATCAACGAGATCAATACCGGTTTCTACTGCGCCTCCGCCCAATTCCTGCGGGTCGCGCTGGCAGAGCTCAAGACCAACAACGCACAGGGCGAATATTATCTGACCGATATTGTAACGATTGCGCGAGCGCGCGGACTCGAAGTGAATGCCTGGGTGGCAGACGGCCCGTTCGAGTTCGCCGGAGTCAATTCGCGCGAGGAGCTGGCAAACATGGAAGCGCAGATTCGCGAGCAAACTAATCGCAAGTTGATGGCCGCGGGCGTGACCCTGATCGACCCGGCGACCGCTTACATTTCCGAGCAGGCCCAGGTAGCAGCGGACGTGGTGATCGGACCCAACGTGCAGATTCTCGGGCGTTGTCGGATCGGCGAAGGCGTGCAAATCGACGGCACCGCGTGGCTCAAGGACGTTGAGATAGGACCGCGCTGTCATCTGAAGATCGGAGTCCGCGCGGAGCAATGTCGAATCGGCGAGGATTCCGAGATCGGCCCATTCGCAAATCTGCGTGAGGGGACCGACCTGGAAGGCCACAACCGAATCGGCAATTTCGTGGAGACCAAGAAGGCGCGCATCGGACAGGGCACCAAGGCGAGCCACCTCAGCTACCTCGGCGATGCGGTTATCGGACGCGACACCAACGTCGGATGTGGCGTGATCACCGTCAACTACGACGGCTACGACAAGCACGAGACCCGCATCGGCGATCGCTGTATGATCGGCTGCGATACACAGTTGATCGCGCCGATTACGGTCGGCAGCGACGTGTACGTAGCATCGGGCACCACCATCGTGCGCGAAGCCAGCGATGGCGCGCTGGTGATGTCGCACCATCCCCAGCGCGAGAAGCCGGGATGGATGCAGAAGTGGCGGGAGCGCCACAACGATCCGACCCCGGTAAAGGGATCGGACAAGCAGCGCTCCTCCGCCTAAGTACGAAAAACGTCTCTCCCGTTATGCTATTGGCGGGAGATCTGAACTCGGCCCCGACTCAATTCGAGCGCAGCCGGTCTCGCGTGCAACGCGCAAGATTCGAGCTGAGCCGGCAACAATCGCTGACGGCTTTGCTCAGCACTTCTACGCTGCTCCGGAGCCCCGGCCCCCCTTTGAGATGAGGGACCGGGCGAACGCCGATCCGATGGCTCTCTGCCCTACTTCACCAGGCCCTCGGACTTCAGAGTTTCCTGCACTTTGGGCCGTGCTGCTACTCGTCCCATGTAGGCGGCGAGATTAGGGTACGGTTTGAGATCAATACCCACGAAATTGGTCCAGTTAACGATCGTGAACGCGTACGCGTCGGCGACCGTGAAATTGGAGCCCATCAGGTACTGTTTTCCCGCAAGGTGGTCGTTCAGATACGCGAGCCTCCTGGTGATGTTTGCCTTCGCCGTCTCT
>DASXMJ010000026.1 GCA_036495685.1 Candidatus Binataceae bacterium
CTTCCGGATCATGCCGCGTCTTTCTCAGGAACCAGCTTGGCTCATGGCGCACGAGCATGAGATGTCGGCATAATCAGAGCCCTTTCAGGAAGGCGACCAGGTCGTCGCTTGGGCGATAGCGACCGGGTGAGACTACGACGGGCTGCGTTTTCGCCATCGCTTTTTCTTTCAACTCTATATCGGCGTGGACATACATCTGGGTGCTTTCGACCGACTCATGGCCGAGCCAGAGCGCGATTACGGTGCGGTCCACGCCGTTCTGAAGTAACTGCATTGCGGCGCTGTGGTGCAGTACGTGCGGCGTTACGCGTTTTCCTCCCAGCGTCGGGCATGCCTTGGCGGCCAGCTCGACATGCTTGCGGACGATGCTCTCGACCGCGTCGCGGCTGAGCCGATCGTCTCGATTGCTCACGAACAGCGGCTCGCCGTCGGCGCCACCGCGCTCACTAAGCCAGGTGCGGAAGGCCTCGACGCAGTCTTTCCTGAGCGGGGTTGATCGTTCCTTGCGTCCCTTGCCCATACATCGCACGTGCGCGCCGGTCCCGAGCACAACATCGCCACAGGTAAGATTGATCAACTCTGACACGCGAAGCCCGGTCTGCAGGGCGAGCAGAAGAAGCATCCGATCTCGCCGGCCTGACCGAGTCGTTGGATCGGCTACCCGGATGAGGGCTTCGATCTCGGCGCGGGTGAGGAAGTCGATCGTCCGTTTCTCGTATCTCTTGGACGGCATCACCAGCACCTGCTGGCAGTGGTGCAGAAGCTGCGGTTCATTGCCGGCGACATACTTGAAGAACGAATGGATCGCCGACAGGCGCGTGTTGCGGCTGCGCGCGCCGTTGCCACGTTGCGTTTCGATGAAGGTCAGGAAGTCGCCAACCAGATCCGCGCCGATATCGGCGATCTGAAGCTCGGTCGGTTGTCGCCGGAGCCGCTCGGCCGCGTGTTTCAGTAGCAGGCGAAAGGTGTCGCGATAGCTTGCGACCGTGTTCGGGCTGGCGTGGAGCTGCGTCGCCAGGCGTTCGGTAAAGAACTTCTGCAGTGCGCCACGAAAGGCGCTGGTGTCCAGCGGATGAAAGTTCCGTTGGAGAAGTTGTCGGTTCAACTCCGTAGCTACCGAGCGTCGCCGGGGAGTAATCCGCGGCGAGGAAGCCTCGGAAAAGAAGGGAGCGAAGGGCTCTCGAGCGAAACCGCGGGCCGTAACGCGAGTGAATCCTGAGCAGGCCCCGAAAGTACTGTGGTGGGCGCCGACCTCCCTGCAGAGAAGGGAAGGCCGCCGCGCGAAGGGGAAGCAACCGACGCACGCACCCGTCGCGGTCCACCGGGGTAGTGGGAACGGCACGTGGAGAAGGACACCAAGGGCAACGTGGGAGACCCGGTGAGGCAAGGGAGTCGCGCCCCTCGAGGCCGCAGAAGGCGGCTGGTCGTCGAGCCGGGAGTCGGAGAGGCCAACAGTACCGCGGAAGCCGGGCAACGCCGGTGGAGGGAAGGGGCCTCACTTCTGGAGCGCTTCGGAAGAAGACGAAGACAAGGAGATTGGCGTGAGCCTGGAACCTCCTGAAAAAGTCCGGAGTCTTCGGAGGAAGCTTTACGAGAAGGCGAAGCGGGAGCCCGACTACCGCTTTTACCTGCTCTACGACAAGGTGTCCCGCCAAGACATCCTCGAATATGCCTGGAGACTGTGCTGCGCCAACGGCGGAGCGCCGGGCGTCGACGGGGAGCGTTTCGCGGACATCGAGGCGAAGGGTGTGGCAGCGTGGTTGGAGGGGCTCGGAAAGGAGCTGCGCGAGAAGACGTATAAAGCAAGCCCGGTACGCCGGGTGATGATTCCGAAGCCCGATGGAGGCACGCGGCCACTGGGCATCGCGACGATTCGGGACCGAGTGGTGCAGACCGCAGCCAAGCTTGTGTTGGAGCCCATCTTCGAGGCGGACCTTGAGCCGAATGCCTACGGGTATCGGCCGCGCAAAAGCGCCCAGGACGCTGTGCGAGCAGTGCACCGCAGCCTGTGTGAGGGATACCGCGACGTGGTCGATGCCGACCTGTCGCAGTACTTCGATAGGATTCCGCATCAAGAACTCATGGGATCAGTAGCAAGGCGGGTCTCGGATCGCTGGATGCTGAAGCTCGTCAAGCAGTGGTTGAAGGTTGCGGTGGAGGAGATTAACGAGCAAGGGAAACGGCGAACCATAGGCGGGAAGCGAAGCAGGGCGGGTACGCCGCAAGGTAGTAGCGTTAGCCCCTTGCTCGCCAACCTCTATATGAACCGTTTTCTCAAGCACTGGAGGCGGCAAAGAAAAGAGGAAGAGTTTCGAGCGCGACTTATCAACTATGCCGATGATTTCGTGATCCTGAGCCGAGGTCGAGCGACCGAGGCGCTGGAGTGGACGCGGCAGACGATGGGAAGGCTCGGGCTCACCTTGAACGAAGCCAAGACCAGAATCGTTGATGGAGATGAGGAGAGTTTCGACTTCCTTGGCTACACCTACGGCCCTGAAAGGAGCCGCAAGGATGGCCACTGGTATCTCTCCGCCAAGCCTTCGAACAAGAGTGTGAAGCGAGTAAAGGCAGCGGTGCGCAGGTTGCTCCGGCCCGGGAATCAAAAGCCATGGCCTGAAGTAGTAAACCAACTGAACGAGACTCTGCGAGGATGGTCAAACTACTTCAACTACGGAACCAGGCTCGTGCGGTTTCGAGCCGTGGACCAATACGTACTTCGAAGCGTGCGCGATTTTCTCAGGCGACGACACAAGGTGCGCCAGCAGCGCGGCATCAAGCAGTTCCCGGTCGAGTGGATCTATAAGGAACTTGGGGTCCAGCAAATCGGTGGACTGCGTCTGCGCGCCTCTGCGTGAGCCTTCACGCGAAATTCCAGTCGGAGAGCCGGATGCGGGAGATCCGCACGTCCGGTTCGATGAGCGGGGAGTGGAAACGGAGTGATGGAGTGGAGTGAGACACCGGCATCGTGGCGAAAGCCGCCGGTCAACAGTTATCCCCACTTCCTAAGACCACCGCGCTACTCCTCGACTCTACCAAGTTGATCGATTGGTGTACAAAGAGAGCGGTGGATCGATCAGTGCGGAGGTGTGGTGATGGGTAATCAGCGGACGTTCGCTTCGATGGCTTGGCAGGCAAAGGGCAAAGTAACTCGACGCGAACGATTTTTGGTCGAGATGGACGCGGTAATCCCATGGCCGCGATTGCTGGCGCTGATCGCACCGTATTACCCCAAAGCGGGACAAGGTCGGCAGCCGCTGGGCTTGGAGAAGATGCTGCGCATCTACTTCCTGCAACAGTGGTTCAACCTGTCGGACCCGCAGGCCGAGGATGCGATCTACGACAGCGAGTCGATGCGGCAGTTTGCGCGGGTGGAGTTGGGTGACGAAGTGGTGCCGGACGAGACCACCATTCTGCGCTTTCGTCATCTGCTCGAGCAGCACCGGCTGACTCAGGCGATCTTCGATGCGGTGCGGGATCTGCTGGAAGAGCGCCGGCTGCTGCTGCGTTCGGGCACCATCGTCGATGCGACCATTATCGCGGCACCCAGTTCGACCAAGAACGCGACCGCCACCCGCGACCCCGAGATGAAGCAGACCCGCAAGGGCGGGAGCTGGCATTTTGGAATGAAGCTGCATGTCGGTACCGACCTGCGGGGCGTGGTCCACAGCGTGACCGCGACCGACGCGGGCGCGGCCGACATCACCCAGTTGCTCGCGCTGCTGCACGGGCAGGAGCGGGAGGTGTTCGGCGATCAGGCGTACTGGAAGGAAGCCGACCGCCAGGCGTTTGCCGCGCGCGGGGTGCACTATCGGATCAATCGGCGACCCAGCAGTAAGCCGCTGAGCCAACGCTGGCGCATGATCAATCGGGCGCGCTCGCGGACCCGGGCCTGCGGTGAACACGCCTTTCGAGTGGTCAAGCAGTTGTGGGGCTTCACCAAGGCGCGCTACCGCGGCCTGGCCAAGAACCTGGCGCGGGCGCAGACCATGTTCGCGTTGGCCAATCTCTACCAACTCCGGCGTGAGCTGCTCCCCGCACAGGCGAGGTGCGGGTTGTGACCCGGCTTGAGGGGATCGCCAGCGCCTGCGGCCAGATGCCAGAGACCAACTACCGATCGCAGGCGCGCTACTTTCCGTGATCATCCCCACTTTCATCTCAACTCGCCGTTCCCTTACGACCTGTGCAGAGTTTCCCTAGGAGGGAGGACACGAAAGTGTCGCGGACGTCCGGATGTCACACATCGCCCGAGCTCGCCGCTATCAACGCGAAACAGCGCCCAAGCGCTGTCGTGCTACGAACAACTGGCATTCGCAATTAAGGAGCTGCGCCCAAAATACTCGAAACCAGAGCGCGGATGTTTCAAGTGGTCCTTTGCCCGGAACGCTTGCCGCATCGCCACCATTTTTGTATAGACTTGCCA
>DASXMJ010000027.1 GCA_036495685.1 Candidatus Binataceae bacterium
GAATGGAGCCGGCGTGCTTGCTTAGCGCACGACCTATATCACTCAGCGACTGCCCATTCTTCCAGCGGTGCCACAGCTCCGCCTTCTGACCGTCTGATAGACCCGGTCTGCCCCTTCGTGCCATCGATGCCACCCCTCCGATCTGCTTCCGATTGGATGATGCTGCATCGATTCATTGAATTCACCCCCGCTTAACTTGCTTAACTCGCGATCGCCTCGATCCGCGCCCGCACATGCTTGTGAAATGGCGTTCCGGCAAACCAATCGCGATCCTCGGTCGTCGTAAGATCATTGGGTGCGACGCCGTTCTGGAACTCCTGTCCTTCGCGATCCGGATACCAAAGTCCGGTTCCGTTCGGCAGCGAGACATGTCCGGGCAGCATGCTATCCGTTACTTCGACCATGGTCTCTGCGCTGCCGCGCTTGGTAATGACACGCACGCGTCCACCACTCTTCACTCCGAGATGCGAGGCGTCGTCGGGATTCATCCACAGCGCGCCCTCGGGATCTTTCGGCCGCCACTTGGGATCGCGAATTATGGTGTTGGCGGTCGACGAGCGGCGCTGGCCGGCTGACAGCACGAACGGGAAGTCCGGATGGGCTGACTGACGCTCGTCGCGCAGCGACCGAAGCTCCGGGAGCAACTCCGGAATCGTGAGATTGATCTTGCCCTTGTGGATCCGGCGCCACGTTTCGACGAACGGATCGACGCTGACGACTACTCCCGAGCGGTTTTTCAGAATCGCGTCAAACAGCGCTTCTCCGAGTTCGTCATCCTGGCCGCGGATGCCCGCGCGTCGCACCGACTCCGGATAGCGGCGGGCAAACTCATGCGCAATTCCCCACACCGATGCCGCATTCTCGGCTCCGGCCCCCAGCGTGGGGCCGAGAGTCTCGTACAGGAGCGCCGTCATCACCGCTGCCAGTCGCGGGCGCTCGGAAACCACCCGCATCAACTCGGTCGCAAAGACTTCGCGTCCCTTGGCCGCGGCCGCCCGCAGCGGCGCGACGTCGTCATCCGTCATCGCGCCTAAAGCTCGTACCAGTCGCCGATGGATTTCTCCCTCGGGCAGGGTTCCGGGCAGCGCCTCGAGAATCGGCGCTCGCAGCGTGAAGGTGTTCGCGAACTCGGTTTCGGTGGTGAACGGAGAACCAAAAAAGGTCGCTTCCCACTTCTCGTACTGCGAGCATGAGGGAAGCACGTAGTGCGCTTCACGCGCGGTCTCGCTGAGCGCGACGTCGATGACCACCAGAAATTCGAGCGAGTGCAGCGCTTGTCTCATTCTCGCACTGTCGGCGACCGAATGCGCCGGATTCTCCGCTTCCACCAGCATTGCGCGGAAGCGTTGGGGATGGTCAGTCAGAATCTCGTCGGGAATCACGTTCGCTGGAATCATCCCGCCGATGATTCGGTGGCCGCCGACCGGGCTGGTGGCAGATGACAGGCTGCCGTTGAAGAGGCCGGTTAGGGTCGTTCCCGCGTTCATGGCGCCGGCCTTTCCCAGGTTGCCAGTCAAGGAAAAGATAAGCTTTTCCAGGTAGGAGTTGAGAGTGCTGTGAGGTGCCTGCTCGATTCCGAGGTCTTCGTATAGCGAAACGCTCGCGGCGCGCGCGATCCGCCGCGCTACCTCGCGCACCAGTTCCTCGCTCAGACCTGCGCGGCTGCAATACTCGGAGACCGGAACCTCCGTCAGCGCGGCCAAGAGGTCCGCGCTATTTTCGGCCCGCTCATGGATGAAATCATGATTGATCAGGTCCTCCTGGACCAGCACCGCCAGAAGCGCTGCAAGGCAGAAAGCATCGGTGCCCGGTCGCACCCGAAGATGATAGTCGGCCATCTCCGCCGTCTCCGTGCGCCGGGGATCGATCACTACCAGCGCGCGCTTCGGGTCAGCCGCCATATCGCGAAGGATCGGCCGTGCGCGCTGAAAGCCGTGCGACTGCCAGGGATTCTTGCCGACGAACACCGCCACCTCGGCCTGCTCAAAGCTCCCGCGCACGCCCGTGCCGAACATCACATGCTCAACCCAGAACTCGCCGGTTTTTTCCTGCGCCAGCGCGTTTGAGGAGTACACCATCCCCAGGGCGCGGCGGGTCGACGCGCCATAGCTGCCCACCAGATGGTTCCCCTGGCCGCCGCCCCCATAATAGAAGATGCTCGCGCCGCCCCAGGTGTCGCGCACCCTGGCGAAGCCCGCCGCGACTTCGCGAATCGCGGTCTCCCAATCGATCTCCTCAAAGCTTCCGTCAGCCCTGCGGCGCAGCGGAGCCGTGAGGCGGTCCCGTCCGTTCTGGTAAAAGTCGAGACGCTGCGCCTTCTCGCATGCGTAGCCAAGTGATGCGGCGGATGCGCGATCGCCGCGCACGCGCGTGATGTGGCGGTCTTCGACCTTCACTTCGATTCCGCAATTGACCGAGCACAGGATGCATGCCGTCTTGAGCCATTCCTCAGCCATGCTGCTCCTCCAGACGAGTCGGCCGGCCGCGCAAGGGCATCGGCGGTCGATATTGACTAAGTTCTATTTTGGAACTTAATATTGAGTCAAGCGACGCGATTACTATTCTTTAGAAGAAGGACCAGTCGTGCGATGGTCTGAAATAAATGGGATGAAATGCTCGGTGGCGCGGACCCTCTCGGTCATCGGCGATCGCTGGACCCTGCTCATCGTGCGCGACACCCTTCTCGGGGTGCGCCGCTTCGAGGATTTCCAGCGCGACCTGCGCATGACGCGCCACCGCCTGGCGGCCCGGCTCCGAAAGCTGGTCGACGATGGGATTCTAGAGCGCGTTCAATACCATGACCGTCCGCGGCGCTTCGAATATCGGCTGACCGAAAAAGGCATCGACCTGTACCCGGTGGTGGTGGCGTTGCTTAGATGGGGAGACCACTGGATGGTTGATTCGGATGGACCACCGATCGAATTGTTCCATCGAAATTGCGGTCGCCACGTGATGCCCGTGCTTACTTGTCCCGCGTGCAACGAGGAGGTTAATGCGCGTACCATGTCGGCACGGCCTGGTCCGGGATTGAAAAAGCGAGCGGCGCGCCCCGAATACACACGGGTCCAGTCGCGGTGCAAGGAGCAGTCGCCAATATGATTCGCCAGTTTGAGTTCGAGGCCGAAATCTACCAGTCGCTGAGCTGCGTTCCGATGCAGGCGCGGCGCAAGCTCGACGCGGTTGGAATCAAAGTTCATCTTGCCCAGTGGCAGCAACTGGGCCGCGGCGAGCGCCTGATGATCTGTCACGTTCCGGCAAATTCCCCCGAGGAATGCGCCGCGCTCAAGTTGTTCATCGAAGAGGCCACCCTGGCGCGCGCGGGCAGCCCTCCTAAAGAACTGTCCGAGGAAGCACGCCGCAGCGCGACACCGCCCCCGGTACCTCCGCCGCGCCTGATCTCCCACGCCCGCCATCTGGGCACCGATCTGACTCAGGACAAGTGGAACCAGCTCGACGAAGACGAGCGCTACGCCCTGGTCAAATTGGGCGACGTCGAACGTCCCAGCCACAACCTGAAGTCCGCACTCATAGAATTCTTCTCCTAGACTCGGACCTCTGCGAGCTGACGCAGGGCTTTGATTTCGAACCTGCGCTCCTACCACGCCTCCCTAAACGGACGCAGCTCCACGTTGAACGACCATGCCGAGCGATCCTGATGGGCGATGTGCCACACTTCCTCTGCGATCGCCGCGGGCTTGATAAAAAAATTATCCGGTTCATTGGCAAATCGCCGTCGCGTCCACTCCAAATCGATCACCGCGTCGATGACCACGTAAGCAAGGTGAACCCCCTTGGGTCCCAGCTCGCGCGCCATCGACTCCGCCAGAATCCGCTGTGCCGCCTTGGTCGGAGCAAAGCCCGCGAAACTTGCCTTACCACGCTGGGCTGAGGTGTTGCCGGTGGCGATGATGGCGCCATCGCCTGCCGTTACCATCGCGGGCGCCAGTCGTCGCGCCAGGTAGAGCAGCGCCATCGTGTTGACCTGGAAATTGTGGTTCAACACCGCCGGCTCGATTTCCATGAAATTTCCGAAAGCTCCCCCGACCGCGTTGTGCACCAATACGCGGGGCTCTCCCAGGTCGGTGCGAACGGCCGCGACGGTCGCATCCAGCTGCGCCTCATCCGTCACGTCACACGCGTAGGCACGGCTGCTCGCTACCTCGCGCTCGAGCGCCTGCAACCGCGCATGATTGCGCGCCAGCATTGCGACCTGGTAACCGCCTTGCGCGAAACGCCGCGCGATCGCGGCGCCGGTGCCAGGCCCCACTCCGGTTACCAGCGCCACCGGATTCGATCTGCTCATATCCAACCCCTTGGTGTTAGTTAGCAGGCTGGGTGCGGACTACGCGATCGCGTTCCAACCGTTCTACGTCGGCCGCCGTGTAGCCCAACTCGCCCAGGATGGCAGCGGTATGCTCGCCCAGCAGGGGCGCGAGCGTCCTGATTCGTGCCGGAGTGCGATCGAAGCGGGCCGCGGGCCGGGGTTGTCGTACTCTGCCGAACTTAGGGCTCTCGTGCTCCTCGAGGATCTGACTGGCCCTGACCTGCGGGTCCTGCAACAGCTCGAAGCGGCTCCTCACCGGCCCGGAAGGAACGTCGTTGGCCAGCAGGCGGGCGAGAATCTCATCGGCATTCCACTTCTCCAATTCCGCAGACATGATTTCGCGCCGCGCGACCGCGTTGACGGTCCTCGCGTGTGCCGTCTGGAACCTCGGATCTTCGATCAGATCTTCCCGTTTGAGCGCGCGGCACATCCCCGCCCATTCTCCATCCGACATCGCGCCGGCGGTGATGTAACGATCCTGAGTGGCGAAGATGAGGTCGGGTCCCATGTCACCGTCGGATGGATCCCGCTCCTCGCCCACAAAAGTTAGACTCGGCATCGCCTCGGGCCACAGGTAGGAGATCATGGCGTCCAGCATCGCGATGCGCACATGTTGTCCCTCCCCCGTGCGCTGCCTGGCAAAGAGCGCGGCGGTGATGGCCTGCGCGTTGGTGAGTGCAGTCGTGAAGTCGGCGATAATCGTTCGCACCATCCGCGGCCGCCCGGTATACCGATCGCGCTGGATATCCGCGAGTCCCGAAACCGCCTGGATTACCGGATCGTACGCACGCTGGCCCGCGTATGGGCCGCTCTCCCCGAACCCGCTGATCGACACGTATACGATGTCCGGTCGGATCGCGCGGACCTCGGCCTCCGCGACGCCCAAACGTTCCGGGGCTCCGGTCCGAAAGTTATGGGCCAGCACATCGGCGCTCGCGACGAGCCGGTGGAGGATGGCCTGGCCCTCGGCCGCCTTGAGATCGATCGCGAGCGAACGCTTGTTGCGATTGGCGGAAAGGAACGCGGGGTTCATTCCGTTGCGGCCTTTGGCGAGGCGACGCATCAAATCGCCGCCGGTAGTCTCAACCTTGATCACGTCCGCACCCTGATCCGCCAGCATCATGGTCGCAACCGG
This sequence comes from Candidatus Binataceae bacterium, assembly GCA_036495685.1. NCBI lineage: Bacteria > Candidatus Binatota > Binatia (SeqCode) > Binatales (SeqCode) > Binataceae (SeqCode) > Binataceae bacterium (SeqCode). The sequence goes on from DASXMJ010000027.1 coordinate 5,460, forward strand.
TCCGGCGATCATCGTGGTGAGGTCGAGTACTCTTACTCCATCGAGCGGCCCCGCCGCCTTCTTCTCGGTATTCAAAGCAAGCTCCTGCTATTGCGCGAAGTTTCTGGCCAACGCGGCCTGGTAGGCGGATCGACCTGCCAGTCGCGCGCGATATTTCATGATTGACTCGGGAAGCGTCACCTTTTCGGCGAGCGCCCACTCCAGGCAGGTCATCAGCAAGATGTCAGCGATGCTCAGTTTGGTGCCAAACAAGTAGGGGCTCGCGATGCCGATGCGTGGCGCCATCGCCTCAAGGTTGTGCGAGAAATAGGTTTTCGCCGCTTGCACCGCCACCGGCGCCTCTCCGTAGATGTGCTTCAATCCCAGGTGGCGCCGAACCATATACAGCGAAGCCGCATCCAGCTCCGACATGATGAAGTAACACCATTCGTGCAGCGCGGCGGAACTCTGAGGATTCGAGGGCCGATAGATCTGTGGATTTGGAAAAGTCTCGCTGAGGTACTCGATTATCGCTGCACTCTCAGTAAGCACCAGCGACCCGTGCTGCAGCACGGGAATCTTGTGGCGCGGATTGAGCCGCAAAAATTCGCCGCTCTGGGTCTCGCCGGTCCGCGGGCCAATCGCATGAAACCGGTAGTCGACACCCAATTCCAGCAACATCCAGTGTGCCCGCATCGTACGTGAGGTCCCAACTCCCCACAAAATCACATCGCTGCCCATCGTGGTTACCCTTTGTGCAGAAAAGGTCTGGTGGGCTCCCCAGGGTACTTGGTCCGCGATTCGCACCCTCGGCCGCCCTCCCATCCACTCATTCGTCTAAAACTTCTCCGTAAACGGCCGCACATCCAATTCGTGGCTCCACACGCTGCGGTCCTGATGAGCCAGGTACCAGAACGCATCGGCGATCGCCGCAGGCTTGAGCAAGTTCTCGTCCTTCGCGTCAGGCCGAAACTTCCTGAGCAGGGGCATATCGATGCCGCCATCGACGTTCACATACGCTACATGGATTCCCTGCGGATGAAGATCGCGCGACATCACCTGCGCCAGCCCGCGCACCGCGAATTTCGCCGGCGCAAAGCCCGCCGAAGTCGGCCACGGGCGGATGCCCGCGGTAGCGCCCGTGATTAGGATCGTCCCGCCGCCCCGCGCGAGCATCCCCGGCACCACCTGTCGCGCCCACAGGAATGCACCGAAAGTGTGCAGCCGCCAGGTTTCCTCGAACACCTGTGGCGTGGTTTCCATCAGCCGGCCCATCGGCCGTCGTCCGCCGTTGTAGATCAGGACCTCGACCGGTCCAAGCTCGTGGTCGATGCGCTCATACGCGGCGGCGATCTGCGATTCCACGGTAGCATCGCTCCGCACGGGCAGCGCGGTCCCGCCCGCCGCATTGATCTGGGCCGCGACTTTTTCGACTACCTCGGCGCTCCTGGCGAGCAGCGCCACCTTGTAGCCCGCCGCGAAGCGGCGCCCCAGCGCTGCGCCCAGACCTTCACCCACCCCAACCACGATGCAGGTGCGATTTGACGATGAAGCCGGCTCATCCATGGTTTGCTCCTCCGACGGTTTTATCGGGCTTGCCTGCTATTGATGACGATCGTAATGTTTAATACATTGCTGACGATCATGCTGATCTGAGTCAAGAGCCGAAGATAAGCTCGGATGAGAGTTTCGAAACAGAAAGCTGCGGAGAATCGTGAGCAGATTCTCGCCGCCGCCGCTCGCCTGTTCCGCGAAAACGGGATCGCGGCGACCGGGGTCGATATGATCACCCAGCGCGCCGGCCTGACTCACGGCGGCCTCTACAGCCAGTTCGGCTCCAAAGATGCCGTCGCGGCGGCTGCCATCCTGGTCGCTTCCAGGAATTCCGCGCGCAGGATGCGGCGTCCCGCCGAGCGTCAACCTGCGGAGCAGGGGCTGCGCAGCGTCGTCGAGCAATACCTGTCGATCTCGCATCGCGACGAGCGCGGCCGGGGCTGTGTGCTGGCCGCCCTGGGAACCGACATCCCGCGCCAGCCGCGTGCGGTACGTCAGGCGTTCACGCTGGCGCTAGAGGGCGCGTTCGACTTGATGGCCGGATGGATGCCGGACCGCGCCGCCTCGCGGCGTCAGCAAAAGGCGATCGCCGTTTTCTCGGCGATGGTCGGGGCGCTGATCCTGGCGCGTGGCGTAAACGATGAAGCGCTCTCGCAGCAGATCCTGGCGGTTTCGTCGAAGTCGGTGGTCGATGCCGCCTGGCCTGCGCGCCGGGCGCGCGATACCCGGAGAACCCAGCGGCGCGCAACCCGCAAAGGAGCAAGCTAGTGGAACTGCGAAACGCCGCCGCAGCGGTTATCGGAGCGGGGGACTATATCGGCGCTGCGATCGCCAGGAAATTTGCCCTGGAAGGTTTCAGCGTCTTCGCCGGACGGCGTCAGGGTGACAAGCTTGCGCCGCTGGTCTCGGAGATTGAGGCGCTCGGTGGCCGAATCGTCGGGCGTTCTCTCGATGCGCGCAAGGAAAACGACATCACCGCCTTCCTTGACGAGGCGGACGGCACGGCGCCGCTCGAGGTTTGCATATTCAACGTCGGGGCCAACGTCAATTTTCCACTGCTGGAAACTACCGAGCGCGTATTCCGCAAAGTATGGGAGATGGCGTGCTACTCCGGATTTCTGACGGGACGGGAAGCGGCCCGGCTGATGCTAACGCGGGGTCGGGGCGCCATCTTCTTTACCGGTGCGACCGCCAGCCTGCGTGGCGGTGTCGAGTACTCCGCGTTTGCGGCCGCGAAATTCGGTCTCCGTGCAGTCCCGCAGAGCGCCGCACGCGAGTTGGGGCCGCACAACATCCACGTCGCACATCTCATCATTGATGCGGGCGTAGACACGGCATGGGTCCGCGATCGCATCCGGGAACGGGAAGGCGAAGAAGCCCTCAAGGACCTTGACCTTTCGCGGCTGATGACGCCAGCGTCGGTCGCTGAGACTTACTGGCAACTCTACAAACAGCCTCGCGATGCGTGGACGTTCGAGCAGGAAATCCGTCCCTTCCGCGAGAAATGGTGAGGCGATGAAAAAGGTTGAGTTTCATTTCGACTTTGGCAGTCCCAATGCCTATCTGAGCCACCTGGTGATTCCCGCAATCGAGCAGCGCACCGGATTGAAATTCCAGTACGTGCCGGTTCTGCTCGGCGGGGTCTTTAAACTGACCAATAACCGTTCCCCCGCCGAGAGCCTCGCCGGCATCAAGAACAAGCCGCAGTACGAACGCCTCGAGACTGCCCGATTCATCCGCCGGCACGGGATCACGAAGTTTCAGAGCAATCCTTTCTTCCCGGTGAACACCCTGATGATCATGCGCGGGGCCATCGCCGCCCGAGCCATGGGCGTCTTCGAACGCTATGTCGATGAGATGTACCGTCATATGTGGGCCGAACCGAAAAAGATGGATGATCCTAATATCGTCCGTGGGGTGCTGGATGCGGCGGGTTTCGACAGCGCGCGATGGTTCGAATTGATTCAATCGGCCTCGGTCAAAGATGAATTACTCCACAATACCGAGCGATCGGTAGAACGCGGGACCTTTGGCTCTCCAACGTTTTTCGTGGATGGCGAAATTTTCTTCGGCAAGGATCGCTTGCGCGAGGTCGAGGAGATGATCGCCGGGAACTAGCGCTGCTGGATTGATCGCCGTTTCACGGTCATTCTAGACCTTCGTAAACAGGCTCGACCAGGCCGCGATCGAAATCTGAAGTCGACGAGGACCCACGATGGATTTCAACTACACACCCGAGGACGAGGCGTTCCGCCACGAGCTTCGCCAATGGCTCGAAGCTAACCGCCAGTACGCTTCGACCTCTTTCAGCAATCTGGCAAGCGAGGGCGATGACCATTGGAGCACGCGCGTCCGCTGGCACAAGAAGCTAAACGAAGGCGGCTGGGTCGCCGTCAACTGGCCCAAGGAGTACGGAGGCCGTGGCGCCACCGTTATGCAGCGGCTCATCTTTCGCGAAGAGCTCGCGCGCCTCAACCTGAGTGAGCCCAGCATCGGGATGGGGATCGGGCTGCTGGGGCCGACCCTGATGCACTGGGGTACTGAAGAACAGAAGCGCAAACATCTGCCGGTTATCCTCGCCGGTGACGAAATCTGGTGCCAGGGCTATAGCGAGCCGGGCTCCGGGTCCGACCTCGCTTCGATTCAGACGCGTGCCGTAGACCGGGGCGACGACTTTGTGGTGAACGGCCAGAAAGTGTGGACCTCGATGGCGCAGCATGCGGACTGGATCTTCGCGCTGGTACGCACCGATCCCGAAGCGCCCAAGCACAAGGGAATCAGTTACTTGCTCGTGGACATGCACAGCCCGGGTGTTACGGTCCGTCCCCTCGTGCAGATGACCGGCGGGAGGGGCTTCAACGAAGTTTTCTTCGAAGACGTTCGCGTTCCCAAGAGGAATCTGGTCAGCGAGAAGAACAACGGCTGGCAGGTCGCGATCACCACCCTGATGTTCGAACGGGGCGGCGCTGCCGGCGCGGGCGGCCCGAGTCAGGAAGTCATCGACCTGGTTAGCCTGGCGCGGCGACTCCCACGCGATGGGAAAACCGCGTGGGACGATCCGGGCGTGCGCCAGAAGGTCGCCGAGTTCGCTTCCGAAGCTAAGGCACTCAAGTACACCGGCTATCGCCAGATGACACGCCAGCTCAAAGGCCTGCCGCCCGGGCCGGAGGGCTCGATGATGAAGCTGGTCAGTACTGAGCTCGCGCTCAAGATCGCCTTGTACGCGATGGAACTGCTGGGGCCTTATAGCCAATTCGAGTACGACGCTCCCTTCGCGATCGACAAGGGCAAATGGTCATTCCGGATGTTGGCGGCTCGAGGCCCAACCATTTTCGCCGGGACTAACCAGATCCAACACAACATCATCGGTGAGCGCGTCCTCGGTCTGCCGAAGGGTTAAGCACTCGGGCCGCGCGCCAGGGGTTATGGCGATGGTTGGCCGGGTTTGATCCTTCCCTAAGCCAAGCTGCAAGGGGACTAAGTTGGCGGCCCTGGGCGCCGCGAGGTCGCTGACCACCTGGAAAGATGTACAGAATGGAACTTGCGAAAAATTGCCTCGACGTCGGGCTTTTCACCAATCGCCTCGATGAAATGAAGAAGTTTTACAGCGAGCGTCTACGACTGCCCTACGAAGAACTCCTTCCCCTGGGCGGTGGAATGCAGCAACATCGCTATGGGCTGCTCGGTTCCGTACTAAAGATCAACCATTCCCGTGACCCCTTGCCGCAACGAGGCCCAGGCGGCGGGTACCAACGAGTCACCATTTCCGATCCCCATATCCCGAGGCCAATTGAACTGACCGATCCCGACGGCAATTCGGTCGAGCTGATTCCGACGGGACATCTAGGTATTCGGCAAATCGAAATTCACCTCGGTGTTACCAGCGAGGCCGACTTTGCGAAGTTCTACGGCGAAGCGCTGTGCGGCGAACGCGTTGGTGAAAGCCGTTACCGAATCGGGGAGACCGTCCTCAGCTTCGCGCACGATCCTACTGCGCGCCGCGCAGATAAATCCGCTTCCCAAACCGCGGTGGAAGTGATCGCGTCGATGCGCGCGGTCGGCTTCCGCTACTGCACCGTGCAGGTGAAGAATTGTGATGCCGAGCACCAGCGCTTTCTCTCGATGGGAGTATGGGAAGGCGCCGCGCCGGTGACGCTGGGCAAGGTCGCAAGAATTTCCTTCATTCGCGACCCCGACGGCAACTGGATCGAAATCTCCCAGCGCGCCTCTCTAACCGGCGCCCTGCCCGCGCAGTAGCCAGAGAAAGCCCGCCACTGGACCTCCCCGCTCTGCAGGAGTGGTTGGTTTGGGCGCAGCCCTCGCCCCTAGCTGCGCAAAATCGCCAGCACCAGCGGGGTTACATCCAGCTGTGAAGGTTGACTCCCCGCCACTCGCTCGACCAGGTCCTGGAGGTCCTTGCCATCCTTGCCTTGGCACGCGAGCACAAGCGGAATGTGGCTGTCCTGCTCCGAGGGACTGCCGTGCCACGAGCGATAGGGACCGGAAAAGTAATAGCGCTGTTCAATGGGAATCGTCAGGCCGGAACGCGCGAGCAAAACGATATCGCCGGCACGATTGCCATATGGGCCGACCCCAAGCCATCGCATTCGTTCGTTGAGCTTGAGTAGGTCGGGTCTGGGATCCGTCTTGAGGTATGCGTAAATCGGAACCAGTTTTTTTCCGTCGAAGACCTCGAACGGTCCCACCTGCTGCTGCCCGGCCGGTGTCCGCGCGCGCGCGAAAATTAAATCCAAGGTTCCCTTCAGACGCGGTATCGGCGTGCCGGTCCGATTGACATAGTCGAATGCGCGCACCGCTGGCATTACTTCCGCGGCAAACCGGGGCGGCTTACTCCAGTCGCACTTCTGGCCCGCTGCGGCGCAGGTCGATCTGTCGGCCAGGTACACGTACGCCATCGCGCCTTGATACGCGAATACGGCCTGGTAGTCCTGCTCATCCGGCGCCGGCTCGAGCTTGAATTTGCGCGTTCGGAAACCGGTCGCGCGCAGGACCGCAGCGGGTGTATCCGTCCCTTCCGACCCCAACGCGTTCTCCTTGAGCACCGGCGTATGACCGTGGTCGGCGATTATTAGTACATAGGTACGATCGAGCGCGCCCGCCGTCCGGTACCTATCCAGCACTTGCCCCACCGCCGGATCGGTTATCGTCTCCAGGTACTCAACCTCGCTGGCGAGCGCGTGCGGCGCCAGGTGGGTGTAGAGGTCGATTCCCGGAAAGTAGACCACCTGGATGGCGGGCAGCCCGTGAGTGTTGATCGCATCAATCAACTTAGGCACCGAGTTCTCATCCAATTCCGCATAGGCATCCCGCTTAAGCGAAGAGCTCTCCATAACTTCGCCATGGACGAAATCGGCCATCAGCGACACAAACGCGATCGGCTCGATGGTGGTAAAGACGTCCGCCCGCCGATACACCGGGTTGAGCGAAACGTGCGAGACCACTCCGGCTTGCTCGAACAGCGTCGGCGTCATCAGCGCCTTCCCGACCAGATCCTCGGTCACCATCCTGCGGGTGTCGTCGGTCTCGGTGACCGAAACCGGCGCGGGCGCGTAAAATTTCATCTCCTCGCGCACGAACCATTCGTTGCCGGGAACCCCATGATAGGCGGGCGGCGCCCCGGTGAAGATCGATGACCATGCGGCTATGGTGGTCGAAGGCAGAATGCTAATCGCGTTCGGCGCGGACCACGCATGTTCGTACAGTCCTTCGCCGCGGCTCTTGCCGAGCAGCTTCTCAAGGTTCGGAGCGCGCCCCGACTCGAGCGCTTTGCCCAGCTCGTGGTAACCGACTCCATCGAAAGCGAAAATGAGTACCAGCGGGCCGCTCTGGGGAGCATGCGGAAGGGCCCGCACTTTTTCGCCTCCGCTCAACAGCAGCTTGGCACCCGGGCTGCACGAGAAAACGGCGGTAAACCCGAGCAGGATCGCGAACAGTACGACGAGACGGTGGCGAGCAGGTCGCCGGTGAAGAGGCATCCTTGATCGCTTTTATCTGAAAGCGACGCGTGGTTTCAAAGAAGATCGCGTGGAGAGTGTGGCTAAGCCCAGCGCGATCGCGGGCGATTGCGCGAAATGCCCGCACGCGACGAGGAGAATAGCTTGACCGGCTTGGGCGCCTGGATCTGAATTTTTTCGAAACCCTCGACGTGCTCGCGTTCGAGTTGCTCACCCAGCACCCGTTCCAGGCGGGCCAGCGTTACTCGTTCTTCCGGGGTGACTAGACTTATCGCTTCGCCGTACTTACCCATGCGCGCGGTGCGCCCCACCCGATGTATGTAACTCTCGGTCTCGTCGTGGAGATCAAAATTAATCACGTGGGATACGTCGGCGATGTCGAGACCCCGCGCTGCCAGGTCGGTCGCGACCATCACGCGAAAGCGCCGCGCACGGAAACCGGCGAGTGCCGCGTTGCGCTGTCCTTGCGAACGATCGCCATGAATCGGTATCGCTCGGATATGTGCGTGCTGGAGCATTTTCGCGATCCGGTCGGCGCGGCTCTTGGTTCGCGTGAAAACGATCGCGCTCTCGATCTCGGGGCGCTTGAGAATCTCGAGCAGCATCTTGCTCTTTTCTTCGAGCGCAACTGGATAGATCGATTGGCGCACCGTCACCGGCGGCGCGCTCTTTTCGCCGATCGTCACGCGCGCCGGATCGTGTAGAAACTCCCGCGCCAGCGTCTCCGGCCCCGCTGCCATCGTCGCCGAAAACATCATCGTCTGTCGATGCCGCGGCACCATCCTCATTATCCGCTTGAGCTGGGGCAGGAAACCCATGTCAAGCAGCCGGTCAGCTTCGTCGATGACCACCACCTCCACCCGGTCGAGTTTGACGATGTGGCGTTCAAGATAATCGATGAGTCGGCCAGGGCACGCGACCAGTACCTGCGCGCCGGCACGAATTTCGTCGATCTGGCGCTTCTCCGACTCTCCCCCCATCACCACCGCGGCACGCAGTCGGGTATGCCGCGCCAGCATGGCGAATTCCCGCGCGACTTGTGTGGCGAGCTCTCGCGTCGGCGTGATTACCAGGGCGGCCAGATGGCTGGTATGCGCTCGATGCAGGCGGTCGAGCGCCGGAGCGAGAAAGGCGCAGGTCTTCCCGCTGCCCGTCTCCGCGGTCGCCACCACGTCGCGGCCCTGGAGGGCGACCGGGATAGTCTCCGCTTGAACCGGGGTGGTCTCGTGGTATCCGCGATCGGAAAGCGCGCGCTGGATCTCTGGCGCTAAATGAAGTTCGGAAAAAAGCAATTGAGGTAGTTCTTACTGCCGTCGAGCATACCGATCGCAGGGCAGTCAAACAACGATCCACCCCGGCGACCACCTTCACGCCAACCCTCTCAGACGGTGGGTTACTCCTGATGTGGGCCGGGTGGGAGCGACCCGGCTTAGAGCAGCCTGGCCTGCGCAAACGTTGAGCCGCTCGGCACAGCGCGGCTAAAAGGTCCCATGACGTCCCGCCCCTGCGGCGAAGCGCGCGGCGCCCTCGCGAGTTTCACCCGAATTCACAGTATCGATCCCGTGGCGATATTCGTTGACCATCGCTTCCGCCTGGGGCATCGTCCAGGCCTCATACGTCGACATACGGTCGGATCGCATGCAGCGCTGCGGAAACGCGGCTATCTGCGCCGCGAGTTCACGTGCCGCTCGGAGCGTATCCCCTTTTTCGGTAAGCCGGTTGACCAGCCCCATCCGCACTGCTTCGTCTCCCGACACTCCGCGTCCCGTCAGGATCATGTCCATGGCGTGGCTCATCCCGATGAGGCGCGGCAACCGTACCGTGCCTCCATCTACCAGCGGCACTCCCCAGCGCCGGCAGAACACGCCAAAAACCGCATCGCGCGCCGCCACTCGCATGTCGCACCACAACGCGAGCTCCAGTCCACCCGCGACGGCATATCCTTCTACTGCCGCAATGACGGGTTTGTTCAGCAGCATGCGTGTGCATCTCAACGGTCCATCGCCGGTTTCGGTCACGCGATTCCCGCGATTGCTAGAGACCGCCTTCAAATCGGCGCCCGCGCAGAAACAACCGCTTTTGCCGGTGAGAATAGCGACCGAAACCGCAGGATCAGAATCGAAGCGCCGAAAAGCTTGGGCGAGCTCATCGGCGGTTGCGCGATCAACCGCGTTTCTGGACTCTGGCCGATTGATGCTGACAATTGCCAGCGTTCCTTCGACTTCGTATTCCACCAGGCTCATAGCCGCTCCTTTTGGTCAGCGAGGGGCGTTCCCGTCGTAGCCGGTGCCAAGAAAATGTCAAGCCGATCAATTTCGATCTCACTGTGCACGTCCGTGAACAACTAAAACACGCTATATGATTCACACCCTTCGCGGCATTTCGTTTGCATCTGTACTCGACTCCGAAGGCGACAATATGCCACCTTTTGCACTTGGCGAAGCCGCGCAACCCGCCTCGACACCCTTCCGCCCGGGTGGTGGACCTTCACGTGTGACCGTAATCGAACGCTCATTGGAGTTGGATGAATGGACTCGTCGCGCGATTCGCGTGGGCGGCTCGTTGATTGTGCTGGCGCGCCTTATCAATTTGTACGACCTGTGGCGCGTGAATGCGACCCACGCCGGGCCGATCATAGCGAGCGTGCTGTTCTCCCTGCTTTTGGGTCTTGGCACCTTTGCCGCCACCTATGCGCCGTGGTTCGACCGCCGTTGGCGGGAAATAGTGCTGGCCATGTGCGCTTCGTCGGTTCTGGCGATGACGCTCTTCGGAATTCGGACCCAGCGCATGGAAGTGATCTTGCTCTCGTTGGTCCTGGTAACACTCGTTCCGAGTGCGCTCCTGCCCTGGTCGCCCGTATGGCAAGCATCTCTAAGTACATTTTGTTTCGGCCTATGGCTCCTGACCGCGGCAACCTTAGGTCAGGGCGCCGAGGATCCGCCCCGTTGGCTGGCGGTCATCGCCGCCGCCGCCTTCGCCCAATTTGTTGTGGTTCTGCGCACCCGGCAGCGGGTGGAACTTGAAGAATCCAACCGCAAACTGCGCGAGAGTGAAACCAACCTGCGCAAGCTCTACGAGGCGAGCCCGGCTTCGATAGCCGTGCTGCGCATGCCGGAGCGCATTTTTACGGAGATAAACCAGACCTTTGAGCGAGGAACCGGGTACTCGCGTGCCGAAGTAATCGGCAAGACCGACCTCGAAGTTGGGGTCTGGAACGACCTGGCAGCCCGCGACCGCTTGTTTGACATCATACGAAGACGCGGCGCGGTGCAAAGCTTCGGTGCCGATTTTCGCCTTCGTGACGGCAAGGTGGTGCCCACCCTGATTTCCGCTGTGCAGGCTGAAATCGACGGTACCCCGTGCGTCATCAGCATTACGCGCGGAATCTTTCGGATTAAGCAGGCCGAGCAGGAGTTGGTTGCTGCCCGCGAGGAGGCCCTGGCAGCGTCCCGCGCCAAGTCGGAATTCCTGAGCAGCATGTCGCATGAGATACGCACCCCACTCAACGCGATCCTGGGGATGGCAGATTTGCTTCTGGAAACGCCCCTCAACGACGAGCAGCGCCGCTACCTGGAGACCATGACCGACAACGGCAACACGCTACTCGAGCTTATCAACGGCATTCTCGACCTCGCGCGAGTCGAAAGCGGACGGCTCGTTCTGGAGAGTGTGGAATTCGACCTCGAAGCGCTGGTTGACCGTGTGCTCGACACGCTCGGCGTGCGCGCGCATGAGAAGGGACTGGAACTCGCAGCTCGCATTGCTCCGGAAGTTCATCTGGCGCTCGTGGGCGATCCGCTGCGTCTGCGGCAGATTCTGCTCAATCTCGTCGGCAACGCGACCAAGTTCACGGTTCGCGGCGAAATCGGTCTGACCCTGGAGCCCCACAGGCCGGCCGGCGGCCTTCCCTCCGACGAGACCATGATCCGTTTCGCGGTCAAGGACACCGGCATCGGAATCGCCAGCCAGCAGCTCGATCACATATTTGCCAACTTCTCACAGGCCGATTCTTCGACCACGCGTAACTACGGTGGCTCCGGTCTCGGACTGGCAATCACCAAGCGGCTCGTCGAGATGATGGGTGGGCGGATCTGGGTCGAGAGCGAGCCCGGACAGGGGAGCACCTTCTACTTCACCGCTCGTTTCAAACTAGCGGAGGCCGCGATTCCTCAGGTCGTCCCGAAATCGTCGCAGCTGTCCGGCGTGCGGGTGATGATCGCCGACGGCTCCGCGATGAATCGCGATTTGCTCAACGAGATCCTCACTGCCCAAGGTGCTCTCGTCACCGTCGGCAAAACATCCGCAGCGGTGATGGGGGAAATCGCGCGTTCCCACGAAGAGCACGATCCTTACCGCCTGATGTTGATCGCCGCGCACCTCGACGACGCCGATGGGTTCCAGCTTGCGCGCAAGGCGCGAACCGCAGCGGGACACGGGACGCGCATAATCCAGATGCTTACCTCGGATGACCTCACCAGTCAGCTTCAGCGTCTTCGCGAGGCCGGCCTGCAGCATCACCTCGTGAAGCCGCTCAAACGCGCAGAGGTTTTGAACGCGGTGTCGCGCGCGATAGGAGGGCAGACCCCCGCGTCGCGCACCAGCAGCGTGGTCGGTAACGGAGCCTTAGACCACACGCGGCCGCTTAAAATTTTGCTCGCGGACGATTCTGGTGACAATCGCGCGCTTATCGCGGCGTTTCTCAAGGGTTCTCCGCACACCATCGAGGGCGTCGAGAACGGTGCGCGCGCGGTAGAGCGCTTCAAAGACGGAAATTACGACCTCGTACTGATGGATCTTCAGATGCCGGTGATGGACGGAGACGAGGCGACTCGCGAGATTCGCCGCTTCGAGCGGGAGAATCTCCGCTCACACACCCCCATTGTGGCTCTGTCGGCGGCGGTGTTTTCAGAATCCGTCGCGCAAAGCCTCGCCGCCGGATGCGACGAGCACATCGGCAAACCGGTCAAGCGCGCGATGCTGCTCGACGTACTCAATCGCCTGGGCGCCAAGGCATCTCTTCCGCACAGCCCCGAACCCAACCGCGCGGCATAGTTCGAACCTCGGATTCGCGGACCGAACGTCGGCGAAGTTGGGCGACCCATGATCGCGTGACGGGCCGGCCGCCGCCCTTGTTATCGGCGAGCACCTTAGGCTAAGCGATGGATCAACCATGAGCGAATTTACCGTCAAGGACAAAGCCGCGATCGTCGGAGTAGGCGAGACCAAATACTACAAGCGCGGCGGTGCTCCCGTGAGCGAGTTTCGCCTCGCACTCGAAGCGATTCTGCGAGCCTGCGACGACGCGGGAATTCGTCCGACCGACATCGATGGAATCGCCTCCTACAGCAATGATCGCAATGACTCGGTTCGGGTCGCGACCGCCCTGGGGCTGCCGGAGCTACGCCTGTCGACGATGTTCTGGGGCGGTGGGGGCGGGGGCGGTTCGGGTGCGATTGGCAACGCGGCGGCGGCGATTGCCGCGGGATACGCCACTTGTGTCGTAGTTTACCGCGCGCTCGCGCAGGGACAATTCGGACGTTTCGGACAGACCCCAGCGCTCAACACGATTTCGGGGTCGCCCGCCTATACCTGGCCCTACGGAATGTCCACGCCCGCCCAATGGATCGCGCTGCGCACCCGCCGCTTCATGCACGAACACCACGTTACCCAGGATGCGATCGCAGCGATCGCGCTCGCCTGCTACCACCACGCACAATTCAACCCGCGCGCGATCATGTATGGCCGTCCGCTCACGCGACAGATGTACGACGAATCGCGATGGATCGTCGAGCCGTTCCATCTCTACGACTGTTGCATGGAGAACGATGGCGCCGCAGCGGTCATTCTCACCACCCCCGAGCGCGCCCGCGACACGCGGCAACGGCCGGCGTGGATAATGGCAGCGGCGCAGGGCTCGGATTTCCGCCAGGGCGCCGGCGCCGAGAACAATCCCGACTACGGCTCTTCAAATTTCAAGACCCTGGCGCCACGGCTTTACGCGATGGCTGGCATCGAGCCCAAGGACGTCGATGTCGCCCAGGTCTATGAGAACTTCACCGGCGCGGTGATGACCAGCCTGGTTGAGCACGGCTTCTGCACTCCTGAGCAGGTGATGGAATTCTGCACCGTGGAGAATCTCACCTGGCCCAACGGCCGGCTGGCGATTAACACCAGCGGCGGCAACCTCGCCGAATGCTACATGCACGGGCTCGAATTGATCATCGAAGCGGCGCGCCAGGTGCGCGGCACTTCCACGTGCCAGGTCAAGGACGCGGAGATCTCGATGGTCGTGTCGGGACCGATGGTCGCGCCAGTCAGCGATCTGATCCTCCATCGATAGCGGAAAACAGCTATGAGCGAAGCTCCAAAGACTTACCTGCCGCAGGGGATGCCGGCACCGGTCGCACAGCGCGACGGCGTCGACAAGGAATTCTACGAAGCCGCGAAGCGCCACGAGCTGGTCGTGCAGCGCTGCGGCAAGTGCGGGACCTACCAGTTTCCAGCAGAATGGATTTGCTACAAGTGTCACACGATGGAGCCCGGATGGGAGCGAATCTCGGGACGCGGGCGCATCTATAGCTGGGAGCGCGTATGGCATCCTGCCCATCCCGCGCTCAAGAATTCCTGCCCCTACCTGGTCGTGGTCGTGGAGCTTCCTGATGCGGGGAAGGTGCGGATGGTCGGAAATCTGCTTGGCGACCCGATGCAGGAAGTGAAGATCGATTCCGAAGTCGAAGCCGTCTTCGAAGATCGCGAAGGCGCCACTTTAGTCCAGTGGCGCCTCGCCGGCCGATGACCCTGGTGGCGCTGACGTCCCGGCGGCGTTCGTTGTCTAGCCTTACACCTTCTCGCCGTCAGGCTTGACGAACTGAAGCGACGCCGAGTTCATGCAATAACGCAGCCCTGTCGGTCGCGGCCCGTCGTCGAAAACGTGGCCGAGGTGCGCATCGCACTTCGCGCACAGCACCTCGGTACGCTTCATGAACAGGGAATTGTCGGTCTCGGTCTTCACGTTCTCGGGCGCAATCGGCTGCCAGAAGCTCGGCCATCCGGTCCCCGAGTCATATTTCGTGTCGGACGAGAACAGCGCGTTGCCGCAGCATACGCAGCGGAAAAGCCCTTTCTCGTGCCAATTGGCGTACTTGTTGCCGAAGGGACGCTCGGTGCCCTTGCGGCGGGTCACGTCGTATTGCTCGGGCGTCAATTCCTTGCGCCACTCTACATCGGACTTTACAACTTTTTTCTCTGGCACGACTTCCTTCCTTTCACCGGCGTCGGTGAACTCTGCGATGGGAACCGTATCGGACGGATTGCCGGTGACTTGCGATGCCGGACCTTCGTCCGAGTCTGCACCGCCGACGAACTTGAGGGCAAGGAGCCCTGCGATTGCCGCGATGCCGCCGAGTATCGCGCGGCGGCTAACTAGCCTGGAATTCACATGACCTCCAAAGGAGTTCGCTTAACCACTTCCTAATATAGTAATCGGCGGGGCGCCCGGATGGTTCCACCGCGAACTAGGCGCGTTGCTGTATTCGTGTACCGATGATAGCTCAATACCGCGCCGGTCATTCTGGGTGTTGGCGACAACGGTAACGGGGGTTGCAACGTGACACTGCTCCAGATCTACGCACTAACGGCTGTCCTTCTTGCTCTCAAAATGGCCGCGATTTCAGTAGTCCAGGGGAGGGCGCGAACCGCGGCCAAGAAGTTCTTGAACCCTGAAGACGCGCGCACTCTCGGCGGTGAAGCAGTCGCCGAAGAAGTAGAAATGGTTCTGCGCGGGGGCCGAGCCTGGCGCAACGACCTGGAAAACATCCCGATTTTTCTGATTCTCGCGTGGGTCTACGTAGCCGCCGGACTCTCGACCACGCTGTTCGTCATCTACTGCGCGGTTTTCGTGGTGGCGCGGATAGTTCACACCATCTGCTACCTGAACGCGGTGCAGCCCCTGCGCACCATCAGCTACACGATCGGCGCGCTCGCGATGTTTGCCCTGATGATCAATCTAATCACACGCGTCGTTTTAGTCTGAACGTCTTTCGAGATCGTTCTGGAGGACGCGGCTTTGAGGCGGCGTCCATCGTCAGCATCTAGCTTGTCCGGACTGCGACGTCGACCACTCCGAGCGGATTGGTCTCGAGGGCGTAGTGATGACCCTGGTACGAGTAGAAGAGCATCTCGCCGCCCGTGTCGGTAATCGGTATCGCTCCCTTCGGTTCGCCCATGATCTTCGTAATCTGAACGCGGTCTTTGCCCAGGAACTGAGCCGCCGCTTTGCGGCTCTCGTTTTGTTCGGCCTGCTCGAGCACACATCCGGTCGCGATGGTTGCCAAAAAAAGGGCCAGCGTCCCCATGACGATTGCTAGCTTCATCCTGCGTCTGCGGGAGGACCGTTGCTTGATCAGTTCGCGAAACTCACGTTCCGGATCTGCACGATAGGTCGCTCACCTCATAATTCCGTCCCCCTCACTTGGTCTGATTCGGCACAGCACGACCTCGTGGTTTGGTCGCGAGATTGGTCTCGTAGTGAAGGTTTCGGTGGCTTCCGCGAAAATATTCCAGTAAATCCATTAGGTTACTTGGTTAATAACGAAAAATGAGTAAATCCCTAAGGAAAACAACCGACTCATCAAGGATTGGAGCCGGTTTTGGCGCAAGAGCCGCATCAATTGCGATTGTTGGAGGCGGGGCGAGCGGCGTCGCAGTAGCCGTGAATCTGATGCGGAACGCGACCACGCCGCTTTCCATAAGGGTCCTTGAGCCACGAGGCGGCCTGGGGCTGGGCGTAGCGTATTCGGCCGCGTTCGACTCGCACCTGCTGAACGTGCCGGCGGGCGATATGAGCGTCTTCCACGATGTCCCCGCCCACTTCTTCAAATGGCTTCGCGGCAACGGTCACCCGCGGGCGGAACCCACGTCGTTCGTTCCGCGCCGTAGCTACGGTGCATATCTTCAGTCGGTCCCTGCGGATGCGCTGTTCCAGGCGAGGCCGGAGCTCACCTTCGAACACGTTCGTTCTCTCGCAACCCGGATCTCGAAGAATCAAGGA
>DASXMJ010000028.1 GCA_036495685.1 Candidatus Binataceae bacterium
CCGATTTGCGAGATCCTGCCGGCGCGACCACCCAAGTTCAGCGGCGCCGATCTTGTGGACCTGCTGCGCAGACTACCGAAGCCAGATGAAGACTATCTGGCAATTGTAGAGACGCTGCTCGAGAAGCAGCCCGTCGTGAAAAAATCCGGATGGCAACGCTGATCGATTCAAGCGTGCGTATCGCTGCTGAGCGAGGCGATCTCGATTTAAGTAACGTCCTGCCGCGTTACGCAGAAGAGGACGTCGCGAATCTCGGCGATTACCGCTTCGGAGCTCTTGCATTGCGTTCATCGGGCGAGGACCGCAGCACAACGCCATCGGCGTCAGGCATTCGTCGAGGGATTGCTCGCGCAGCTCCCGGTGATCGCTTTCGATCTTACGGTGGCGCGGGTACATGCTTCATTGTGGGCTAACTTGGCCAAGCGCGGGACTGTAGTGGGGGAGCGCGACTTGATGATCGGCGCCACCGCGGTTGCCACGGATTACAGCGTAGCCACGCGCGATGAGCGGAGCTTTCCGAAAATACCGGGGCTCAGGGTGCAACGGTTATAGAGCGACAAGTCGGAGAATCAAGGGCCCTGATGGGTGATATTTCGGGGCCTACCCCATCGTCGCCTCGAATGGGAGGGCATCGCTCTTCAAGTCAAAAGCTTCATCCATCAGGCTGAGAAAGATCACGGACGCGAGAATGGGCGCGACCGCGACGAGGGACTGGAGCCGTAGGGTCGGGCAGCGAAAGGCGCTTGGCAGATGGTTGAGGTGTAACTACAATGTGTCTATACGCGAATGGTGTTCCAGTGGGACCCTGGCAAGAATGCGGCTAATGTGGCGAAGCACGCCGTCAGTTTTCAGGATGCCATCAGGATTTTCCAAGGTCCGGTTTTGGAAATGCGCGACCTTCGCCGTGACTATGGCGAGGAACGCATCATCGCGATCGGAATGCTGGAGGACCTTGCACTGACAGTGGTCTACGCCGTCCGCGGCGAGTCCCGCCGAATAATCTCAGCAAGGAGGGCGCATCATCGTGAGCGCAAGGCATATCGTGCAGCGAACCCGAAGTAAGCGCAAATCCGCGGAGTCCAAGACTGACTGGGCCCGGCTCCGAGCAATGACCGACGGCGATATCGAGAGGGCCGTCAAGGCCGATCCGGACGCGGCCCCGATTCTCGATAAAGAGTGGTTTCGAACCGCCAAGCTGGTGCTTCCGGAACGCAAGATCCCGATCTCGCTGCGAATGGATCGGGAGGTGGTGGAATGGTTCAAGGTTCAGGGCAAACGGTATCAATCGCGGATGAATGCGGTATTGAAAGCCTATGTCCGGGCTCAGAGGAAGGTGGGATGAAAACGTTAGCTTGCCGTTCAGTTACTTGCACAGGCTGAACCTGCCCAGCTATCACCAGGGAAATTGCGCGCCGCCGAGAGCTCAGGCATCGCGCCCACGGCCAGGAACTTCGTCCGTCAGACCGACAGCGAACGCGGCCGCGAGAAGGGCAGGGGTCTCGATCGTGACGAAGGACTGGAGCGGTAGTAGTTGATTGCCGTTGCGCTGGGTGCCTGCTAAATATGACTACAGTGGTTACCAGAATTATGAAGACCAAAGAGCTACAGTTGCGGGACGCCAAGGCTACTCTGTCGGCCGCGGTCGACGAAGCGGTGCGGGGTCAGGCCTACGTCATCACGCGACACGGCAGACCGGAGGCTGTGCTGCTCGGCTACCGGCAATGGAAACGCCTCTCCCGCGTACCCTCGTTCGGCCGTCTGCTGATGGCCGCGCCGGTTGCGAAAGATGACCTGCCCCGGCGCAACCGAGGCCCCCTGCGCACCACGAATCTCTGAACGTGTACCTGGTCGATACCGATGTGATTTCGGCGGGAGCTCCGTCGCGGGGGCTGGCTTCGCCCGCCCTGGTGCATTGGATGGACGAGAACTCGGAGCGGCTGTTCCTTTCGAGCATCACGGTCGCCGAGATCGAGGACGGGATTGCCAAAGCGCGCCGGCAGGGGGCGCGGCGCAAGGCGCAGCAGCTGAGTGGATGGCTCGAGACGCTCCTGCACCTCTACCAGGAACGGGTGCTGCCGTTCGACGTGTCCGCTGCCCGAAGTGCGGGCCGCCTCTCCGACCGGGCGCGAGCCAAGGGACTCAGCCCCGGGTTTCCGGATCTAGCGATCGCCGCGACTGCGATCGTGCACCGGCTCTCAGTACTCACCAGAAATGTGCGGCATTTTGCTCCGCTGGAGATTGCCACGCACGATCCTTTTGAGTCGCCGCCAGAATAGTCGCACAAGGGCCGGCGCAAGGAACTTCGTTTCACCAGCCTCGAGGGCGGCGCGCGATTTTCTGACCCGTGACAGGCTCTTCGCTGTTACATGCCATTCGGACGCGTCGACCCCCAGTCATTGTATGAGCTTGCCAAACTTGTGGGGCGCGACTTCAAGAATGATCAGGAGGACGTCCGGCTCCTAGAGCGTCATGGATTGGTGCGGGTCGCAAGAGAGTCCCCCGGTAAATGTAGGGTCGAAGTGCCGCGGGTGCCGTTCCACGGAATCGCATTGAAGATCGCGATCTGAGTGACCGGAGCCGCATTGAAACAGGGCCTGATTGGTCAGCACGGCATCCGGATCAACGATCAATATCGTGCGGTTTTGTGTGGGACAAAGGCGACGGGCACGAGGTCGCGATCGTCGATTATCACTAAGCACGCGAATCAAGGAGAACAGCGATGGCAAAGAGGAAGAAGCTCCCGCCAGTCCATACTGGCGAAGTTCTGCGCGAAGACTATCTGATTCCGGCGGGAGTGACGGTCAATGCGCTGGCGCTCGCGTTGCGTCCCGGTGAGTCGTATGTACGAGATCGTGAATTGCGCGCGCGCGATCACGTCCGAGGCGGCCCTGCGACTCGCGCGCCACCTCGGGACCAGCCCCGAGTTCTGGCTCGGTCTGCAGAGCGACTACGATCTGGAAAAGGCCCAGCAAGAATTCGAGGAGCGGATCGAACGCGAGGTTCAGCCGCGGGGACGCGCCGCGTAGCGTCTCAGCGCCTGATAGCACGACCTTAGTTAGAAGCTCTTCGGTAGATTTTCAAAGCGGACCCGGCCACCGCCGAGCCGATCACGCTGTGGATTCGCGATAATCAACAGGTTTGCAGGTCGCGCACCGCAAGCGATCATGGAAATCGTTGAAAGACCGTGCTGGAGGTGCCGGCGATGAAGATTCCGGGAGCGGACGAAGCGATCGAGCATCTGGCCTCGTGGGCCCGGCGCGGACGGTGGAAAGAGGAATGCGCGCGTACGATTGCGGAACACTTTGAGCCGGTATGCGCAAAGATCGGGCTGAACGGGGACGATTTGGCGCAGTTGCTTGGGGAGGACCTGTACTCGATGGTCGAGGCCTGCGCCTTCGAGGATTTCCTCGCGTCTCGCGTGGGTCCCAGAGGGCGCAACATTGTCGATGACTACCTGGACCAGCGCGGCTGGAAGGAGTCGATTCAGGGGCGCGACTATTTGCACGCGTTGCGAGCCTCGGTCCTGAGCGTCTATGAAGTGATCGAGGTGAACCTGGGCCGGAGCTTGATCCTGCGCGATCTAATCCGCGGCGGCGCTCCGATTGAGGTGGACGAAAGGCTCGGCTCTCTTGACGCGATAAAGTGGGACCGGCTTGCCGCGCGAGTATTGGCCGTCGGCGACCGCCGGTTTCTCTCCGGTGCGGTTCTGCACGTTCCGCATGAACCGGCGGAGTCGATTCGGCAAATCTTCCGGGCCGCGGTGGAGAAAACAAGGCTACGCCTCGCAGATCTGCTTCCCAGCCTCGCCGAAGAGAGCAGGCGCGCGATTGAAGACACGCTCGCCGACACCACCGTCGCGCTCGAGGGCGGCGCCAGGGCCATCACCTCCGTTTGGCTCGCCTACACGGTCAACAAGCTAACGGCGCCGCTTCCCCATCTTACGAATTTCGATGGAGAAGCAGTCACCTTTGTGACGGTTCGGTTTCCGCTGCACCACGAGCATCGAGACGAGGTCACCCGTCTCCTCGATGATGCTGCCGAACTGGAGCGCGAGAGGAGCAGGAAGCTCTGGACCTGGAAACGGCTTGAAGCTGCGACAGGGGGCGTGAGGCCCGCAGACGGATTCTCGATTGTGAGCCGGGATGACAGTGGCGCCCTGATAATGGGGCGTGTCGAACTGCGCAAGAAGTGGCTTGTCCTTGAGGTCAACTCGAAAGAGCGCGCCGAGCGCGGAATCGAACTGCTTCGGCATCACCTAAGGGGACTGCTCGGCAAGCAGGTCACGGAAACCCAGAGTGTGGAAAACGCGCTCGCGGAAAGTCGAGAAAGATGCAACACGAACCAAGCCGCAGACCCGATACCACCCGAGGAAGCTGCGCGTGTCACCAGGGAGTTTCTGGACCACCACTACCGCCACATCATCAACGAGCCGGTGCCAGCAGTGGGGAGCGTCTCGCCGCGCGACGCGGTCCGCCTTCCGGAAGGGCGCGAGAAAGTAATCTCATGGTTGAAATTCCTGGAGAACGGCGAGAGAAGGCGGGCACGCGAGCACGGTGAGACGCCCTATGATTTCACTTGGATGTGGCACGAGTTGGGTGTGCTGGAAGAGCGGGGTTGATCTCCCGAGAGACCAAAGTTCCGCACGATCCGGCTCGCTCTGTCCCGGGCGTCTATTCGCCTGAGGCAGCGACAGGTTTCGTCCGGTTCGGATCGGCCCGGCACTAGACGTGGAGTAACCTTGTCAGCCGTACATGGAACGCCTTGGGTTCCCGAGCCGGCGGCGGCTTGGCACTTAACCGATAGATACCGGCATTTGCAGCAGGTACGCTTAAAGCGTACCATAGTAAGGTGGAGTTTGAGTGGAGATGAGGCCAAACACGCTAAGACCCTGCGCGAACGCGGCATCGGCTTCGATGACGGCGCCCGAATTTTTGAGGGGCCGGTGGTAATCTGGCAGGACAGGCGCTGCAGCTACGGAGAGAGTCGCTTCCGGGCCATCGGTGAAAGCGAGGGCGACATTCTGCACGTCGTATCATGTGGCGCCGAATATCCTCCTCAGTGGTCGCTTTGATCCTGGCGCGGTCGCGCTTCGACGGACGTGCTTTGATCTCCTTGAGCGTCATTCGCGTGATAGCCATGCCTTGGTCTCCCTTCTAGT
>DASXMJ010000029.1 GCA_036495685.1 Candidatus Binataceae bacterium
CCAGGTCCTCCTTGATGAGCGCGGCGAAATCGCAGATCGGTTTGATCGCCTCTTCGGGCTTACCCACGCGCTCGACAAACTTGAGCAGCTTCACGTTGTCCGCGATGTTTGGGTCGCCAAGATAGGCCGTGAACTTGCGCCCGTCTTCGGTGTTCTCGGCTCGCGGTTGGCCGCCCAGTTCGGCAAGCCGCTTCGCGAAGATGCGCGAATGATAGGCCTCGCGCTCGGCGATCATGCGGATGCCGGTCTTGATGCAATCGGTCGTGCAGACTTCCGCCCAAGCGGCGAACGCCTGTCCGCCGTTCGCCTCGCCCGCACGGACTTTGTCGATAAAGCTCACTATAGCATCGCGCTCGTTCTTATAGGTGCGGCCGAATGCCTTGAACCCGGCCCCGTTGCCGTTGGCCGGTTTGGCGCCATTCTCGAGCATCGCGATCTCGCTCTCGAAAGTCTGCTGGGTGATAACTCCGCTTCGGTATGCGCGCAGTAGCGCTTTGAATTCAAAATCACGGCTCATGGTGGGCACCTCCGCCCTTCTTCGATGTGTATTTAGGGTTAGCAGTCGAGAATAAGGCGGACCATCGAGGAATGTCAAACCGTGTATAGTCCACAAGGTCTATCTTAGCGAACGCCAACGCAACGACGCAGATCAAGAGGCTTTCATTCAGCTTTTATCCCGGGAAGCTCTCCGCGGAGCGCAACTGCATGCCCTGGTACTTTTGTCGAACCCAATCAGGACCGATTACGGAATCGACCACGCTGGTTTCACGGGTCCGATTTACGCATGATTTGGGTGGCCTGCAGGGAGGGAGGACTGAGATGCCCGAAATCACCCATCACTTCGTAAAGACCAACGGTATCAAAATGCACGTGACTGAGTCCGGCCAGGGTACCCCGGTCGTGATGTGCCACGGCTTCCCGGAAGTCTGGTACTCGTGGCGGCATCAGATTAAAGCGCTCGCCGAGGCCGGGTTCCGTGCGATCGCACCCGACCAGCGCGGCTACGGTGAGACCGATTGTCCGGGACCGATCGCCGCGTATAGCCAGAAGCTGATCATCGCCGACATCATCGGCATGCTCGATGCGCTTGGCCTCCGCACCTGCACCATCGTGGGTCACGATTGGGGCGGGATGACCGCGTGGAACGCGGCGCTAATGTACCCCGATCGCATCCAGCGCGTCATCGGCATCAACACGCCTTTCCTGCCGCGCGCCGCGCTGAAACCGACCGACCTGATGCGGCAGATGGCCGGGGGCAATTTTCACTACGTTCTTTATTTCCAGACTCCCGGGGTTGCAGAGGCCGAACTTGAGCGCGACGTGTCGCGCGCGCTGCGCGGCTTCTACCAGGACCCGCCCAAGCTTGACCCCGCCGCAATGCGTGCTGCGCCGCCCGGCGTGTTTGGCGCAGCCGGCGGCGGCCTCCTCGACCGCCTTCCCGATCGTCCGTACGGCAAATTTCTCACCGACGAGGATTTCGAGGTCTTCGTGCGCGCGTTCACCAGAACCGGCTTTCGCGGTGGTCTCAATTGGTACCGCAATATCGACCAGAACTGGGAAGACAGCGCGGGCCTGCCACAACGCATCAATCAGCCGGCGCTGATGATTACCGCCGAGCTCGATGTAGTCCTGCGTCCGGAGATGGCCGAAGGCATGAAAGAATGGGTCCCCAACCTGCGCAGAACGGTGCTGGTCAAGGGCGCGGGGCATTGGACCCAACAGGAGAAGCCGCTCGAAGTAAACGCTGCGCTGGTGGAGTTTCTCGCGGACTTGAAGAAATAATCGCGGCGAAGACCGCAGCCCCGTGGCGCCAGGTTTCCGGAAAACAGGCTGCAGATATTTGAATCAGAGCAGTGGGGGCGCAACGCGCGCGCCGCCCCGCACCACGAAGTATTGGCGGTCGGGCGCGTTGCACGGCGCGTTAGATTCCACGACGCGCGCCCCATCGGGCGCATATTGCAGGATGTACGCCTGGCGTACCTCCCGCGTGAGGTTGGGTCCGGTTCGATGCGGCATCAGCGAAGAAAACACCACCGCACCTCCGGCGTGCACCGGCGCCGGAATAGCCTCCGGCCCATCCTCGTCACGGCACACCCATCCGAGCTCGGTCAGGTGATGCCTTAGGGTTCCCCGCAGATGCCCGCCCGGTACTACCCACGGGCAGCCGTTCCGTTCCGTCGCATCGGTCAATGCGACCCAACAGGTCAGATACGCCTGCGGCTCGATATAGGTGTAGCCATTGTCCTGATGCCACGGGAACGGCTTCTCATACTCGGGCTTCTTGTAGACCGCTTGGTCCCAATAAAGGCGCACGTTGGAACCAATCAAGTCGCAGCAAAGGTCCGCGAAAACCGGCGCCGCCGAAAGCTCGCGCAGCACCTGCGAGCGCTTCACCAGATGGACCGTGAAGCTGATTCCTTCGGCCTCGGCGATAAACATCCGCCGGCCCGGGGTAGCCCGAAGCGACGCCTCCACTTTCGCTTCCCACGGCCGGATGGCGTCGACGGCGCGGGCGACCATCTCCGAATCGAGCGCGTCTTCCAACACGAAGAACCCGCGCCGGTTGAAGGAATCCGCCTGCGCCTGCGTGATGCGCCGAAACGGCCCTCGCACCCGCGTCCACTCAAACCCGCGATTATAAGGATGAAGTTCCAAACCCATCGGAATGCATTCGCAGCTTTTTGCAGAACCCGGCAGCCTCATCTGCACCAGCTTTGGATTTCTGTCCGTTCCCTTACTTCTTTTGCGCCCCGGTTGCTTCGGCCATGAGCTCGGCGAGGTCGCGAACCCGCACCGATTCTTCCAGCGAACGCGACTTCACCGCGTCCTCGATCATGGTCATGCAGAACGGGCATCCTACCGCGACGCACTCCGGTTTCGCCTCGCTCAGCTGATCGAAACGCTTCTGATTGATGCGGGTCCCTTCGTGTTCTTCCTTCCAGAAGCACCCGCCGCCCGCACCGCAGCAGAAGGTGCGATTCTTCGACTGATCGACGTCTACGACTTCCGCACCGGGAATCGCACGCAGTGCCTCTCGCGCGCCATCCCATTGGCGATTGTGTCGCGCCATGTAGCAGGGATCGTGATAGGTTACGCGCGCGCGCAACACTTCCTTGGGTTTCAGGCGCCCCGCTCGCACCAGCTCGGCGAAAAATTCCGCCTCGTGCATGACGTTATAATCACCGCCGAAATCCGGATATTCGTTCTTGAGATTGTGAAAGCAGTGGGGGCACTGCGTGACGATGCGCCGCGGCTTGTAACGATTTAACGTCTCAACATTCTGCTGCACCACCGTGGCATAGAGGTACTCGTTGCCGAGCCGCCGCGCCGGGTCTCCCGTACACATCTCCTCTTTGCCGAGAATTCCGAAGCGCACTCCCGCCTGCTTCATCAGCGAAGCAAACGCCCGCGACACCTTTTGATTACGCTCGTCGTACGATCCCGCGCATCCGACCCAGTACAGCACGTCCAGGTCCGCGGGGTTTTCGACCTCTGCCAGCTCCGGAATCTCAAGCCCTTGCGCCCAGTCGGCCCGCTTTTCGGCCGCCAGACCCCAGGGATTACCCTGGTTTTCGATTCCCTTGAACGCGCTGGTCGCTTCGGTCGGGAACTTGCTCTCCATCAGGACCTGGTAGCGACGCATATCGACGATGCGCTGGATATGCTCGATGCCGACCGGGCATCCTTCTTCGCACCATCCACACGAGGTGCAGCCCCATACCGCGGCTTCCGTCGCGACCTGGGTGATCATGTCGGGGCCGTTCCACGCCTGCGCCTCGACGCCAGTGCCGTTGGCCGTCGCCGCCCGTGCGGCGAGCAGGATGGGCGCCTTTTGCAACAGGTGTTCGCGTTGCTCGATAACCAGAAATTTCGGGTTGAGTACCTTGCCGGTGTTCACCGTCGGGCAATTGATCGTGCAGCGCCCACATTCGAGGCACGCCGACATGTCCAGCAACTGCTTCCAGGTGTACTGCTCCACCTGCGAAACGCCGAAGGTCTCGGCACTTTCGAAATCTTTGATGGGCGCCAGGCGGCCGCGCGGACCGAGGTTGCGAAAGAACAGATTAAGCGGCCCTAAAACCAGGTGCCGCAACTTGGTGAAGGCGAAACACGCCAGCAGCACGTAGACCAACAACACATGCACCATCCAGAGCCATCGATGGTACGTGGGGCCCGCGCCCAGACCCCCCTCGATTCTGCCGATGATGCGACCCACGTAAGCCCATTCGGTGAACTCAGGATGGGCCGCGTTGATGCGTGCGCCTTCCAGCATTAGGCCCGAAATCGCGACCAGGACCATCATCGTCATGGGGAACCAGTAGCCAAGCCGATTCTCCAAGTTGTTGTTGACCTTCTCGGGCGGCGTGGGACTAAGGATGCTGGGCTTACGAACCCGGCGCCGCGCACCCTCTGCCAGCACGCCCAGGATTAGCATCAGGAAGAAGGTGTCCATCGCGGCTTTGAACACCAGATAAAAGTCGCCGTAGTAGAAGTAGAGATTCAGACCGAACAGCGCGAGAAATTCACGCAGGTCGCTGTTGATCAGAACGATGGTGGTGCCGATGAATAATCCAACGAAGCCGACGTAGAATGCATAGTGCATCCACCCCCACGACTCGCGCACCACGTAGCCCTGACCAAACGCGTCGCGCAGGGCAAGAAAGACCCGCTGTGGAAGCTGGTCGAGGCGGTTCTCGGCGGTCCCCAGCCGGATCATCCTGAACCACTTGACCCCCGCCCATGCGTAGCAGGCGAACAGTACAACCAGCAGCGCGTACATCAGGACGATGAAAGGTACCGGGATGTTCCAGAGGATCTGTCGGGTGACGTGCTCGTTCATGTGGTGTCGGCCCGCAGGTCGCGGCGAATCGCCGTGCGCCTCGCCCGCGGTGCACAACAGAGGTTAAATCAGACCCGCGTGAGTGTTTTCAATAATAGACGGGTGAACCGTCTGCCCCCTTTGGGCCTGCTCCCGCTCGCGTCGCGAAGCGGGTAGGGTCAGGAGTGGGATCGCTCAAGGCTAGACTTTGAAGCGAATGTGAATAATATCGCCATCGCGCATCACGTAGTCTTTGCCCTCCAGCCGCAGTTTTCCCGCCTCCTTGACCTTGGCATCCGACTTGAGCACTGCGAAGTCTTCATAGCTGACCACTTCGGCGCGGATGAATCCGCGTGCGATGTCAGTATGAATTTCCGAGGCGGCTGCCAGCGCGGTTTCTCCGCGCCGCAGCGACCAACCATGTGCCTCTGGCTCGCCCGCGGTGTAGAAGGTTATCAACCCCAGATGCTCATACAGCGCCGTGATCAGACGATCGCGGGCCGGCGCCTCCAGGCCTGCTTCACGCAACATCTCGCTTTGTCCCGCCGCGTCGAGCTCCCATAGCTCCGACTCAAATGCGGCGGCCAGGCAGAACACTTCGAGGCCGCGCGCGTGGATGGCGTCGAGTTCGGCCTTCGTGAGTGCGGAGGCCGCAGCCTCCATCTCGCAGTTTACGACGGCGAGCGCCGGCTTGCGGGACAGAAAGCCGAAGCTCGCAAAGGTCTGCAACTCCTGCGACGAAAGCTCCATCAGCCGCAGGGGCTTTCCCTCTTCCAGCCACTTGATGACCTTCTCCAGCGCGGCTTTTTCAAAATCGCTCGCACTGCGATCCTTCTTGATCCGCTCCATCCGGCGCTCGGCCTGATCGAAATCGGCGAAGACCAGCTCACTCTCGATACTCTCGACCGTCGGCATGAGGTCCCGATTCAGCCCGCCAAATTGCGCGACCACGATGAGTAGCGCGTCGAGGTCGCGAATCAGCGGAATCAGGCTGACGTCGAGCGCGGCGCCCTCCTTCTGCTCTTTCGGATTGGGTGCAAAGTCGAGCACGGTAAGCTCGACCGGAACCTTCTTTTTGGACCCGTAGGTCGTTTCCAGAAAATCCAGCCGTGGATCGGCTACCTTGATCTGTCCCGGCCGCGCGCGAGCTTTGCCTTCCGCCGTTCCCGGAATCGGCGTCAATCCCGTCAGCGCGTGAAAGACCGTCGATTTGCCTGCCCCGCGCGCACCGATAATCCCGGTCTTCAAGCCTAAACCACCTCGAAACACGGAAGTCTACACGGTTCGAAGATCACAGGCGAAGCGTCCGAGCGCGGGGCGTTGGCCCTCTTTGCCAGAGATAACTGGTTCAGGGATAAGATCGCGCCCATGCCGATGAACGAGATCTTTCTTCGCCCAGTCGAGGGATTGTCGCTTTCGGTGCGTACGTCTCACGGATTGCGAAGCGCCGATATCAAATATGTTGGCGAGCTGGTGCAGTGCACTGAACAGGAACTGCTGGAGATCAGGAACTTTGGCCACAAGTCGCTCAATGAGATCAAAGCGATCCTCGCTGACTTGGGATTGTCTCTTGGGATGCGGCTCGACAATTAACGCCGCGCTTCGACCTTCAAATCGAACCAATGCCGAGCGCGGAGCACCAAGGTCTCGATGGACTCACGGCGGCAGAGGCTTACCCTGCGGGAACCGGTTCGCGAGCCTTCCTTTAGGGCGAGGAGGCAGTCGCGCGTTGCACGCCCAACGAGCACGACCATTTCTCCAATTTCGCTCGGCCGCGATAAGCTTCACTTGATGCCATCTGCTGTGGCCCACGCGATCATTGGCACTGCCGGTCACATCGACCACGGCAAGACCGCGCTCATTCGCGCGCTCACCGGTCAGGAGACCGATCGTCTCAAGGAAGAGCAAGAGCGCGGAATTTCAATCGATCTCGGGTTCGCCTTTTTCACACTGCCCGACGGTACCCGCGCGGGAGTTATCGACGTTCCCGGGCACGAGCGGTTCATTCGCAATATGCTCGCCGGTGCCCATGGAATCGATCTGGTCCTGTTTACTGTGGCTGCCGACGATGGCGTCATGCCGCAGAGCGAGGAGCATCTCGACATCCTCCACCTGCTCGGCGTGAGCCGCGGCATCTTCGTGGTCACCAAGGCCGACCTGGTAAATGCGGATCGACTCAAGGAAGTACGCGACGAAATCGAGCTGCTGGCGGACGGTACCCAGCTGGCTGCCGCACCGACCATCGCGGTCTCGTCGCTTACCGGCGCAGGACTCGAGGAACTTCGCAGCGAGATGGCACGTCAGCTGGTTGGCTTCGATGCGCGCCGCGCAACCGGGGTCTTTCGCTTGCCGTTAGACCGCGCCTTTGCGATCAAGGGCCACGGCACCATTGTAACCGGCACCGCGATGGGCGCGGAGGTCCGCGTCGGGCAGAAGTTGCGCGTCCTGCCGGGCGGCGAAGAGGTCCGCGTGCGTGGGGTCCAGGTCCATTCAGAGTCGGTACCGAGCGCCGGACGTTGCCAGCGGGTGGCGCTGAACCTTGCCGGGCCGGAGCGGATGGAACTCCGGCGCGGGCATGTGCTGGCGGATGAGCGGTTGGACTTCACCACCTCGCGCTTCGACGCGTGGCTGGAAATTCGTCCCGCCGCCAAGCGCCCGCTCAAGAACCATTCGCGCCTGCGCCTGTTTGTCGGGACCAGCGAGATTCTGGGTCGCGTGATTCTGCTTGAGGAGCGCGACGAGTTGCCGCCCAAGGAACGCGGGCTGGTGCAAATCGTTACCGAACAACCGGCGGTGCTTTTATTCGGCGATCGGTTTGTCATTCGCGATGAAACCAATGTCCGCACCCTGGGCGGAGGAGTCGTCCTGAACCCGATCGCGCGCCGCTCGCGCAAACCGCTGGCCGAGTATCGCGACCGCCTGACCACCATCCGCGGATCGCAGGGCGCAGAGGCGGTGGAGGCATTGCTCAACCTCCAGGAAAGTCTCGCCCTGCCCACCGGCCGCCTCGCCTGCCTGATGAATCGTCCGCTCGCGGAGATCGAAGGTGTGGTATCCGATGCCCGGTTTATCAAGCTCTCGATGGGTGATGAGGAAGGTTTCACCACCCGCTCCAAGTGGGAGGAGATTAAAAAATTTACCCTCGCCACCCTGGATGCACATCACCAGGGGGCGCCGCTCTCTGCGGGACTCGAAATGGAATCGCTGCGGACTCGATTGCCCTATGAAGTAAGCGCGCGAGCGTTTCGCGCGATCATCGACCGTATCGGGCGCGAGGCCGAAATCGTTCGCGAAGAGAGCCTGCTGCGTCTGAAAAGTCACAAGGTCAAACTGGGCGGCGACGCTGGGGAGCTCGGCGCGCGGGTGGAAGAGGCGCTGAGTCGCGCGGAGTTTCAACCGCCCGACTTGAAGCAACTAGCCGAGCAGCTCGGGCTGACGCCCCGGGCTGCGGCGCAACTCCGCACCGTGCTTGCCGCGATGGAACGCGAGGGGCGGGTCGTCAAGATTGCTACGGAGCTTTACTTCGGCCGGACCGCCCTGGATGCGGCCCGCCGGCGACTGGTCGAGTATTTGGGCACGCATACCGAAATCACTGCGGCGACTTACCGCGATCTACTAGGCGCATCGCGCAAATTTGCGATCGCGCTGCTGGACCATTTTGATCACAGTGGGGTGACGACCCGCGTCGGGGACCAGCGGCGGCTGCGCGCTCGCATGGGCTGACTTGGGGTTCTCGATGGGCGAAAATAGCAGGGTAATGGCCAGGGACAAGGACAACAATCCGTCGCGCACCGAGTTGGTGCGCTTGACGGCACGCTGCAAAGCCGCAGGTTGAGCCGGCAAGCTCGGTCCGGCGGACCTTGCAGATGTACTGGCGCGGCTTGACCTGCCGAGCCATCCTGATTTGCTCGTCGGCATCTCTACCGGCGACGACGCCGGAGTGTTTCGTTTGCGCGACGACCTGGCCATAGTCAGTACGGTCGATTTCTTCACGCCGGTCGTCGACGACCCGTACACTTACGGGCAGATTTCTGCGGCCAACGCGCTCTCCGATGTCTACGCGATGGGCGGTCGACCGGTGAGTGCTTTGAACATCGTCTGCTGGCCACAAACGGGACTGCCGCGCGAGATGCTGGCCGAGGTTTTGCGCGGCGGTTCCGAGAAGGCACGGGAAGCGGGCGTGGTTGTGGTGGGCGGGCACAGCGTCGCCGACGAGGAGGTCAAATTCGGGATGGCGGTGACGGGCGTGATCGATCCGCGCCGGATAGTGCGCAACGTCGGCGCCCGAGTGGGCGACGCGCTGCTCCTGACCAAGGCTCTGGGCACCGGGGTTCTGATGACCGCGTTCAAACGCGATGCGCTCAACCCTGAGCATTACACCAGCGCCGTCAATTCGATGGTGCAGCTGAATGCAGGTGCCGCGACGATCATGCTGAACCACGAGGTGCACGCGGCCACCGACGTGACCGGCTTTGGCCTGCTGGGTCACGCCTTCAAGATGGCCGACGGCAGCAATATCACCCTGGTATTCGAGGAATCGGACCTGCCTCTTCTGCAGGGTGCGCTGGAACAGGTGCGCGCCGGAATGATTCCCGGCGGCGGCACCCGCAATCGCGAGTACTACGCGCCGCACGTGAAAGTCTCCGATGAAGTGTCGGAGGAGATGGTCGCGCTGGCTTTCGACCCGCAAACCTCGGGCGGACTCTTGATTTCGGTACCCGAGTCACAATCCGTCGCGATGCTCGCGGAACTGCATAGGGCAGAATGCACCGACGCTGCCATCGTCGGCCGCGTCGAACCGCGCGGCGATCTCCCGCTGGAGCTGGGCTAGACGGATTGCGACTTGCTCTGGCGGGAAGAATTGCAGATCTACCACGGCAAAAGATGCGGAGTGACCGAGTCTTTCCGCCCTCGCCGATATAGAGGGAATCGCGTGAAGGCGAAGCTTTGAACCGGAGCGCCGCGACCGAGTGCCCCATGCTGCGGCCGGCAGCCTCTAATAGGACAGGAATGGACTTCTTCGAAGTTGCGACCACCATGCCGACGGTCCGGCGATTTTCGGATCGTTCACTCGATCCAACAACCATCGAACGAATTCTCGAAACTGCCAACATGGCGCCCTCGGGCTCCAACGCCCAGCCGTGGGAATTCGTAATCGTGCGCGATCCTGGCGCCCGCCGTGAGATTCAGAAGCTCTACGAGCTCGCCTGGGTGCCCTACAAAGACAGCGCGATCATCCGCGGGCGCGCCACGCTTTCGGTCCGCGCGCAGAAGGCGTTGCGCGTGGGGGATGAATTTTCCGCATCGCTGGCGATTGTGCCGGTTCATGTGGTGGTCTTCCTGGATCGCCCGAAGATGCGGGTGGTGCGCGGCAGTCCCGAAGACCTGACCAACTTCGGTGCCACCTATGGTTCGGTGTTCCCTGCGATCGAGCTGATGATGCTCGCGGCGCGTGCGCTTGGCGTGGGCACCGCGATGACCACGATGCTCTCGCCGCACGAAGCCGAAACCAGAGCGCTGCTCGGGGTGCCGGACCTCTACCAGCTCATCGCGCTTATCCCGATGGGCTATCCGGCCGAGGGCTTCAAGCGCCCATTCCGCAAGCCGGTCTGGTCTAGAGTCCACGACGGCCACTGGTCACGTGGGTGGCAGCGGCGACCGTAAAGCTGCGAGGTACCTTTTTACCGCGGTAAACCGAGTTCCCGCGCCCGCCCGAGGTCACGGGAACGTGGCGCGCCAACTCGCTTTCGGAAATCCGCTCAACCCGCGGCCGTGCCGAAAAGATGCTCGCGAGCTGGAGCCGGGCCCACTCCCTTGGGCATACGCTCGTTCAGAAATGCCCGGCGAAGACTAAATCCAGGGATTTTGGTGAGCCGGTTTTGCCAAGCCACCGAACGCTGCGAAGAAGTGCATTACCTCCCCGACGCCTCCCTTGGACAAGGGGAGGGAAGCGGATGCTACAGTAGCTCGGATTCGAGTGGAGGGTTGAACCATGCGTGCTGCCATAATGCGAAACAAACGGCTCGTCGTTGACGATATTCCCGTCCCTACCCCCGGCCCGGGCGAGGTGCTGGCAAAAACCCTGGCCTGCGGAATTTGCGGCTCCGACCTGCACACGCTCAAACACGCCGAAAAGCTGGTCGAAGGTGCGCGGCGCTCCGGCGGTGCGTTCGTGATGGATTTGCAGCGCGACATCGTGATGGGCCACGAGTTCTGCGTCGAGATCGTCGACTTTGGACCCAACACTCAAAAACATTTCAAAGCCGGACAGCGCGCATGCGCGATGCCGGTGCTGATTCGCCCGACCGGTGTCGAGACGGTCGGTTACTCCAATGAAAATCCCGGCGGCTACGGCGAGTTGATGCGACTAACTGAAGGCCTGCTCCTGGAAGTCCCCAACGGCCTCTCCACCGAGCGGGCCGCGCTCACCGAGCCGATGGCGGTTGGCTATCACGCGGTCGAAAAAGCACGCCTTCAAAAGGGTGACGTGCCGCTGGTGATCGGATGCGGTCCCGTCGGCCTCTCGGTGATCTCGGCACTCAAGCTCAAGGGCCAGCATCCCATAATCGCGGCAGATTTCTCACCGCGCCGTCGCGAGCTCGCGCAAGGGATGGGTGCCGACGTGGTGACCGATCCCAAACAGCGATCTCCGTTCGAGAGTTGGAAGGAGATGGCCGTATACAGCGATCCGAAGAGCGCGCCGCCGCTGCCACCCTGGATGCCGGGGCCTGCGCGACGGCCACAAGTGGTTTTCGAGTGCGTGGGGGTTCCAGGGGTAATTCACTCGATCATGGCCTCGACCGCGCCGGCCGCGCGCGTGGTCGTGGTTGGGGTGTGCATGGAACAGGACTCCTTCGAGCCAATGTTCGGTATCAACAAAGAGCTGAATATCCAATTCGTGCTCGGTTACTCAGCCGCGGAATTCGCCGACACGCTACGCAACCTGGCGGAAGGCAAGGTCAACGGTGACCCGCTCATCACGGGCAAAGTCGGCGTGGAAGGAGTAGCGCAAGCGTTCGAAGACCTGGGTTCCCCGGAGCACCATGCGAAAATTCTGGTAGAACCCTGGCGTAGCTAGAATTTAGCTATCGTAGCCTTTGGTTTCCCACCGGCAGGGGCCAGTGGCAATGCTTGGCTCATGTCGCCTCCCACCCGCTCTCTGAGCGTGGCGAGACCAGCTGCTCGGCAGGGGTGCGCAGTTTCTTTTCTGGGCTTCTTCTGACAAACCACCCCAAGGCCACTTTACGAAATTTCCGAGAAATTCCGGAGTTTGGGAGGTTGCTCGCGCCGTAACCTTTTCCCCGCCCGATGGTTTATATCGGTGAGACGATGGTGCGCAGGGCATCGGCATTAAAGGTCAGTCCGGAAGCGGCTGACGAACGCCGCCAAATCGAGGCGGCACAGCGCGACTCGCGCCGCTTCGCCGACCTTTACGAAAGCAACTTCGAGCGCATCTATGCCTTCATCGTCCGCCGCGTCGGGGACCGCCACGAAGCCGAAGATTTGACCTCCGAGGTATTCCATTTGGCCCTCAAGAATATCGGCCGTTTCGAATGGCGCGGGGTTCCGTTCGCGGCATGGCTCTACAAAATCGCAAGCAACGAGATCGTGGATCGATCGCAAAAAACCGTGCGGCAACCTCGGCTCGATCCCACCGATGATCCCCCGGAGCCCTGTTGGGAAGAAATTGAAAACCGCGCGCGCCTGTTCCGGATGGTTGACCAGCTGCCCTCGGATCAGCGCCGCGTAATCACTCTGCGTTTCGCCGAGGAAAGGAGCATCCGCGAAATTGCCCAGCAACTTAAGCGCACCGAAGGCGCCGTGAAGCAGCTTCAATTTCGCGGGTTGCAGAATCTGCGCCTGCGGATGGGTGACCAGAATGGCTAAGCGAAGGCAAAGAGCCGATCGCAGCCAAACGGCCAGGCGAAGCCCGACCGAGCAGCTCGATCAGGCAGTGGAGGCGACCATGGCAGACGCCAGGCCCCCACGCGTGAATTCGGGCATCGCCGCGCTGCTCGAAATCGCGGGCGAGCTGCGCGGGCTGCCGCGCCAGGAGTTCAAGATGCAGTTAAACGCCAGCCTGAAAAAGAGCGCACTGGCGACACCCTCCGAGGCCTCCCTAACGACGCGCCGCCGCCACGGCATCGCGACCCCCTACTTGATGATTCGCGATGCGTCGCGTGCGATCGATTTCTACAAGCGTGCGTTCGGCGCCACCGAGATGTCGCGGATGGCGGATCCGAGCGGGCACATCGCGCATGCCGAGATCAAAATCGGCGACGCTCCCATCATGATCGCAGAGGAGGAGCCGAGCTATTTCAACCTGAGTCCCGATTCGCTCGGCGGTTCTTCCGCATTTGTGCACCTGTATGTCGACGATATCGATGCTTTCGCGCGGCGCGCCGAGCGGGGCGGCGCCAAGGTGCTGGAAGCGCCGCAGGATTACCCGTATGGCGACCGGCGCGGCAAGTTCGTCGATCCTTTCGGCCACGTGTGGATGGTGGCGACGCACCGCCACGATGTCACCCTCGAACAGATGAAGGCGGATTGGGATCGCTCGGTTGCGGTCGAAAAAGCCAAGTCCATTCCAAAGCCCGAGGGCCATCACAGCATCACGCCATACCTGCAGGTGAATGGCGCTGCACAGCTGATCGACTTCCTCAAGCGCGCGTTTGGCGCCGAGGAAGTCATGCGGGTCAATCAGCCGGACGGAACCATCGGCCATGCGCAGATGAGAGTGTCGGGCTCGGTCGTGGAGCTGGCCGACGCGAATCAGCGATTCAAACCGAATCCGACTGCTATCTGGCTGTTCGTCGATGATGTGGATGCCACCTACCAACGTGCCCTCGATGCCGACGCCGAGTCGATTCATGGTCCGGTGGACCAGGACTACGGGAATCGCGAGGCGAGCGTAAAAGACCCCTTCGGCAACCATTGGTATCTCGCAAAGCGCCTTGAGACGGCCGAACCGTGGTCGCCGGAACTGCGTTCGGTGACTCCATATCTCCATCCGAAGGGCGCAGCCAAGCTCATCGACTTCCTGAAGGACGCCTTCGGTGCCGAAGAGGCTGAGTTCCATGCCGATGAGCAAGGCGTGGTACAACATGCACAGCTCAGGATCGGCGACTCGATAGTCGCGATGGGCGAGGCGCACGGAGAGTATCCGCCGATGCCGCCGGCGCTGCACCTTTATGTTGCCGATGCCGATGCGACCTATCAGAGAGCACTGCGTGCCGGTGCGGAATCGCTGTACGCCCCGCGCGATGAATCCTACGGCGATCGGGCCAGCGGCGTGACCGATCCCTTCGGCAACGTCTGGTACATCGCAACCCACCAACATCCCGAGAAACGCGCGGCACTGAGCGCGCAGACTGCGCCGCAAGCCGCGCCTACGTTAACGCCCGCGATCATGCCGTTCATGTACTTCGAAGATGCCGGAGCGGCCGCCGACTTTTACAAGAAAGTGTTCGAAGCGACCGAGCTCCACCGCGAGTTCGAGCACGGCAAGGCAAGCCATGTCCAGATTGCGATTGGTACCACGCGCGTGATGCTGAGCGATGCAACCACGGAGCATGTCGCGGAGTACGTCGCCAAAGGCTATACGAGGACTCCACACCAGCTCGGCGGTACGCCTCTGCATCTTTACGTATATGTTCCCGATGCAGATGCCGCTTTCCAGCGCGCGCTCGACTCGGGCTCCGAGATGGTCGATCCGATGGAAGATAAGGAATGGGGCGACCGCTGCGGCGGCGTGAAAGATCCGTTCGGCCACATCTGGTACATCGCCACGCCGCTCAAAGACGTGCGGCGCTAGAGCGATGAAGAAGACGAAGCGCAAACGGCCAGCAGGTTCTAAAGGACACAAGGCGCTGCGGGCGCAACCGGCGGCGAGAGCGTCTCGACTTGCGGTACCCGCCGGCCCGCGCGCGACTCCGTACCTGATTATCAAGGACGCGGGCCGCGCGGTCGACTTTTACCGCAACGCGTTCGACGCAATCGAAGTGGTTCGCCTGGAAGGCGCGGACGGCAGAATCGCGCACTGTGAAATCAAAATCGGTGACGCATCGATACTGCTCGCAGATGAATGGGAAGGCGTCGGCGCGACCAGCCCCTCAGCACTGGGCGGCTCGCCGGTGATCATTCATCTGGAAGTCGACGACGTCGATACGATCGCGAAGCGGGCGATCGACGCCGGCGCGAAAGTAATCTTTCCGGTCCAGGATCAGTTCTACGGCGAACGGGCAGGCCGATTGCAGGATCCGTTCGGCCATCTGTGGTTGCTTTCGACGAAGATCGAGTCGCTTCCCGCCCCGGAAATGCACAAGCGGGAGCGCTCCTGGTTCAAGGAGAATTCCGACAAGTAACGCGAGGGTTGCCTGCGCGCTGCGCACGCTCCATCGCAAAGGAGTGAATCATCATGGCAGCAAAACCAATTCCCGAGGGAGTCAGCGTTGTGACGCCGTACCTGTGCGTCGCGAACGCGACCAAGGCGCTCGAGTTCTACCAGCACGTGTTCGGCGCCAAGGAGACGATGCGCTTCGCCGAACCCGGGAGCGGCCGCATCGGACACGCGGAACTCAAGCTCGGAAGCGGCACCATCATGCTCTCCGACGAGTATCCGGAAATGGGCTACCTCGGCCCCAAGGCTGCGGAACGCCCGCCCGTCTCGATTCATCTCTATGTCGAAGACGTCGATGCGGTTTACCGACGCGCCCTGGCCGCGGGCGCGACTTCGCAGCGCGCGCCCGAAGATCAGTTCTACGGGGATCGCAATGCGCAAATCCGCGATCCGTTCGGCCATTCGTGGTTCCTTGCGACTCGCATCGAGGAAGTGTCAGCCGACGAAATGCAAAAGCGGTTCGATAATATCGCCAAACAACCGAGCTAGCCGCGCGGTCCAGAGGAAGCAGTCATGTCGATATCGTCAGCAACCAGGGCGGCGGAATTGATACCACCGCCAATGCAACTCTACCAGATGGCCACCGGTCACTACCTCTCGCGAGCGCTTGGCCTTGCCACCAAGCTCCGTATTCCAGACTGCCTGAGAAGCGGCGCCCGCCATTACAGGGAGGTGGCCGCGGAGCTCGGCGCGCATCCACCTTCCCTTAATCGAATGATGCGTCTACTCGCCAGCGCCGGTATTTTCGACGAGCAAGCGGGTGGGATGTTTGCCCTCACTCCGCTCGGGGACTTGCTGCGCAGCGACGCGCCGGGTTCGATGCGCGCAGCGGTCCTGCTATTTGCCGGCGAAGCCATCCAGGCTTCCTGGGGCGAGCTGGAATATTGCGTGAAAACCGGTCAGCCGGCCTTTCGCAAGCTTTCACCCGGTGCCAACAACGCCTTCGATGGGCTCAGAGATCCGCAGGCTCAAGCAAACTTCGATGAGGCGATGGCAGCGTTCAGCGCGCA
Source organism: Candidatus Binataceae bacterium (assembly GCA_036495685.1). Taxonomy (NCBI): domain Bacteria; phylum Candidatus Binatota; class Binatia (SeqCode); order Binatales (SeqCode); family Binataceae (SeqCode); species Binataceae bacterium (SeqCode). Next base: position 16,229 of record DASXMJ010000029.1, read on the forward strand.
AACGGCGCTGGCGTTGATTGCGGCATATGATTTTTCAAAGTTCGGGAAACTTGCCGATATCGGCGGCGGCAACGGCGCGTTGCTGATCGGTGTCCTTAAAGGCAACCCCGCGCTCCAGGGAATCGTATTCGACCAGCCGCCCAGCGCCGAGCGCGCTGGGAAACGGATCGCCGAGGCCGGCCTCGAGGCCCGCTGCAAAGCGGTTGGCGGTGATTTCTTCAGAGAAGTGCCGCGGGGCGCGGGCGCGTACCTGCTGAAACACATAATCCATGATTGGAACGACGACGATGCGATCGCGATCCTGAAAACCTGCCACTGCGCGATGGATGGCACCGACGCAAAACTGCTGCTGGTAGAGGGCGTCTACCCCGAGCGAATCGACCAATCGCTCGAAAGCCGCGGCGCGGCTTTCAACGACGTCAACATGCTGGTAAGCACCGGCGGCAGGCAAAGGTCCGAAGCGGAGTTCCGTGCCCTCTACCAAAGTGCAGGATTTCGCCTGACCAACATCGTTCCGACCGTAGCCCGGGTCTGCGTCATCGAGGGCGAGCGGGCCTGAGCGTGGCGAGCCAAACCGGGAGGGTCGTTCTTTTCAAGTGAACAGGAGGTCTCGCCAACAGCGGGAGTGGATGGTTGCACGCGCATTTTTTGGGAGTGACTAGATGAGGCCGCTCTACACCTTTGCACTGGTGGTCGCGATTCTGTTCCTGTTGGCCCTCGCGCGGCTGGCACGACTTGATGCGGGCGGCCCGGCGCATGAATTCGTGAACCTGCCAGGGCAGGAACCGGCAACCCTGTATCTACCGGGTGAAGGAAATCCATTCTTTCGCGTCTTTCCACCGGCCAGTCGCCCGCCCGCGATCGTCATGGTGCACGGGTTTATGGCCGACCGCCAGTTCATGAGCACCCTCGCTCGGCGTATTGCACAAAACGGCTACGCTGTGCTGGCCATCGATGTCAGCGGTCACGGTGCGAATCGCAATCCGTTTCCCGGCGGCCTGGCAAATGCTGACGCGCTGCGGACGGATGTAAAGAAGGCGGTCGACTTCCTGCGCAGTTATCAATTCGTCGACGGCTCACGAATCGTGGTGATGGGGCATTCGATGGGCGCCGGCGCAGTGCTCGATTACGCTACCGTCGACCCTGCGCTGAAGGGCGCGATCATGATTTCCGGGGGATTCGGCTTGACCGGCCCTGAGCGCCCCAAGAACGCACTATTTATTTTCGCGCAGAACGATCCGTCCTTCATACAGTCCGTTTCGACCGAGATAGCCTCTCATCTGGCCGGAGTGCCGCACATCGAACTCGGAAAGACCTACGGCGAGTTTGCGCAGGGCAACGCCATCGAGGCGCTCCAGATTCCCGGCGTGAATCACGTGACGATTGCTTATTCCCCTGAGGCTGCGGCGACCATGGTGAAATGGCTCGACGGCGCCTTTGGAACCACGCGCACGGGCGGGATCAACCTGAGAGAGCGGCGCCGCAGAGCGGCGATTCTCACCCTGCTGCTGTTCGTGGTGCTGCTGATTCCACTCGGCCGGATCGGCGGAGAAATAGCGGGTAACTGGTCCGAGGAGCTCGGCGGCTTGGGCGGATGGCCCGGACTTGCCATTTTGGTGCTGGCGCTGCTGGCCGCCATGCCGGTGGTGGCGATGATCGTTCCCACCGCGTTCTTTCCGCTGGTGGTCGGCGACCTTCAGGTGGCCTGGTTTTGGGTGGCCGGCTTGATCCTCGCCGTCGTCCTGATCCTGGCACAGGTGCTTCAATGGCGCCGGTTGCGCGACGGGTTGGGCGCGACCGTCTTCGCCGCGCTGCTGGTGATGACGATCATCTACCTGTGCCAGGTCGCGGACCAGGTTACGCTCCATACTCTGGCGCTGACTCCCGAGCGGCTTATCTTCACCGTGGTGGGAACCTTGCTCCTGCTCCCGTTCTGGCTGAGCTTTGAATTCATGCTACGTCGCGGGGACCTGGTCGTTTCCACGATTCGTGCGACGGTGGGTCGCGCGCTGATAATCGCGATGCTGGTGGTAGGCATCTTCTTGCAAGTGCTGCCGGGGGTCCTGATGCTCATCCTGCCGAACCTCGTCCTCATCTATGTAACGGTCGAAATCCTCGCGGCCTCAGCCTACAGCTCGTCACGCAACCTGGTGCTAATCGCGCTGGTGGAATCGATGTGGTTCGCGTGGACCATCGCGGCCACCGCCCCAATCACATTCATGCTGTAACCAGGGAGATTCATCCATGGCACATCCGCGCATGTACGAGGATTCCAATCCCGCGATAAAAAAACTGCGCGCCGTCTGCCTTGCTCTCGGCGATGTGGTCGAAAAGGAAGCGTGGGGCGAATGCACATTTCGCGTCGTCAACGGCTCGATGTTCGCGATGACCGACAACAACCATCACCAAAGCGGTCACGTGGCCGTGTGGGTCAAGGCGCCCGCCATGGTGCAGGAGATTCTGATCAGCTCCGATTCCAAGCGATTCTTCAAGCCGCCCTACATGGGTCACAAAGGGTGGGTCGGCGTGCGGATCGATAGCAAGCCCGACTGGGAGCAGCTCACCGCGATTCTCAAGGATGGGTACGAGATTTCGCTTCCGGTGAGAAAAGCTGCGCGCACCGCGTCCCGCTCCAAGCGCGTCGTATCGCCGGTGAGCAAGGCGCGTCAAAGCATGAAGCCGCCCTCTGCAAGGGCAAGTGATAAGCTGCCGTCTGATCGCTGAATGGGCTGGCTAGTGTGTGGAATCGAGCAGTTTCTGCAGATTGCTCGTGTCCCCACGGTTGCCCGCGGTTTCGCCGGCTCGGTCGTAAATCAGATTGCCTTTCGAATCCAGCACCGCGACCGTGGGAATCGCACCCCGATAGTATCGGGACACCAATTCCTGCTGTTCGGGAGACACGCGGTTGAGATCGACCACGACAAAATCAATCTGGTTGCGATATTGCGGATAGAGTTTAACCAACCGCTCCGCCTCGCGCGCGGTGTTCCAGCAGTGAGATGTTCCAAAGAAAATAACCGTGGCCTTCCCCGCCACCGGGCCCGCGGCCAGGCCTGATCCGGCAATCGGAAACTTCCCGCTTGAGTCGTCATTAAAAGAGAGGCCTGGCGCAAGCTGAAGGTTCGCCGCCGCTCGCGCGCCGTTGAGGGAAGGAAGAAGCAGCGCGCCGAAAAGGGCAAGACCGGTCACTAGTATTGCTCGCATCTTCAGAATCAACCGACAATTCGCCACAAAGGTTCCCACGAACGGTGTTCTTGCAGGCTACCGGCGGGGTCGAAGGGGTCTCACCCGCCAAAGAGGACTTTGCTTGCGAGGTCCGCGCCCGCGCGCATGGCTTTTAACTTCTCCCACACCACCTCTTCCGCAACCTCGCCGAGACCGGTCGTGGTCTCAAACCCGCAATCCGTCCCCGCGATCACCCGCTGCGGATCGCCGACCGCATAGGCCGCCCGCTGGAGCCGCTCAGCAATCACTTCAGGATGCTCCACATAGTTCGTCTTGGTGTCGATGACCCCGGTGATGAGCAGCATGTGATCGGGCAGCGGATTGGCACGGAAGCATCGATATTCGTGTTGATGGCGCGGATTGGCGGCCTCCAGCACCAGCGCGCCCGCCTTCGCCTCATACAGATGCGGCAGTATCTCCTCAAGCGGCACATCCAGATGATGCGGCGCTTCGTAATTTCCCCAGCACACATGCAGCCGCACGCGATCTGCCGCAAGTCCTTCGATGCCCTGATTGATCGCCGCGATCGTCATATCGACGAAGTCGATAAATTCTGTCAGCGGACGATCGGCATATGAAGTGTGCCTTTCCATTGCAAGGTCGGGGGCATCGATCTGCAGCACGAAACCGTTATCGAGGATGTGCCGGTACTCGACGCGCAGCGCATCGGCGAGCGCGAACACGTATTTCTCGAGGCTGTCGTAGTGTCGATTTTGCATCGCGACAGCGATGATCCCCGGCGATGGCGCAGTCATGAACGGCTCTGCGAACGACCGTCCCTGCTCTGCCAGCACGCGTTTGAAGTCAGCGCATTCCCGCTTAAGCGGCTCGCGATCCTCGTAGTGAACCTCGCCCACCGCCATTGGCGCGTGCATCAGATCGACCATCTGCCGATCGCCGATCCGCATTTTCTCCAGGTACGAGGGGTACTGCACGAGGTCGCGCATGAACGGCCGCTCGCTGCGCCCGCCAAACCCGCTCATCCGGTCGTGGACGTAAGTGAAGAAGCTCTCGCGCGGCTGTTCGCCGTTGTTGCCGATATCGATGCCGGCTGCGAGCTGCTTGGCCACGACGCGGCGGGTCGATTGCTCGACCTCACGCTCCAGTTCCGCGACATCGATCTTCTCGCCGCGGCTTCTGCGCACGAATAAATCCTTGAGGCTGGCGGCGCGTGGCAGACTGCCGGCGTGCGTAGTCAGGATGCGCCTTTCACTTCGCAGCATACCTCACCGTTCTCCGTCTAGTACTGCGGGGAAGGCGGAGCGTATTGCACCTGGCTGCCGTTGTATAGGGCTGATAACCCTGGGGCGGCGGCTGCTGATAGCCATATTGCGGCGGCCGATATTCGGCTTGCTGAGGATAGCCGCCGTAGCCGTAGCTGGGTGGTGCGTAGCCACCGCCGTAGTTGGGAGGTGGATAGGAACCGTATCCGGGGGGCGGAGCCGACGCGTAGGGATTCTGCTGAGGTCGATTCATCATTGAGCCTAGCGCCATCCCACCGGTCATGCCCAACGCCGCCGCGCCCAGCGCTACACCGGTATTCGAGCTGCTGCTGTTGTTGTTGCCACCGCCCCAATCACCCGCGTTGTTGTTGACCGTGTTCATGGTTGAGTTGTGCATCTGCTTTTCAGTCTGTTCCTGGTTCTCTTGTAGGGTGTTGGCCTCGTTGTAGCGCGACTGCTGCTCGGCCGTCTGGTTCTGGTGGTACGTGTTGTAGTCGTTGCTGGCATTCTGATTGCTGGGAGCTCGAACTCGATGACGATTCGCTGCTGGGGGGATGCCAGTTGTCTCCGCTGGAGGAGTGCTGCGCATAATCTCCGCTCGAAGAGTGTTGCCCGTAGTCGCCGCTGGACGAGTGCTGTCCATAGTCTCCGCCGGACCTGCCTCCGCCAAAACTGCCGCGATCGAAACCATCACCGCCGCCCCGACCGCCGAAGCCGCGGGCGTGCACCATAGGAGCGTAGGCGAGGCCGACCGAGGCATCACCAGAAGTGCTTTCGCTATCAAACCTACCGAACTGCGTTGGGTGGCGGTGCGATTCATGGCTTTGCCTCCTCGGCCTTCGTGAATGCTATTTGCTTGGCATCTTTGGGAAGCTGCGGCTGGAAGCGGCTTGATGCGATGTCTTTCGGGAATTTCCAGCCCGACAAAATCGCGATGTATTCGGGCGAACCCGGTTCGCTGCGATGGTTGATCACGATCTTACGCGGAAGCGGCTTCCCCGTGTGATCGATCCATATCTGGAAGTCGTCCTTGCTGGATGAAAGCGCAAGATGATCGCACGGCACGCCCTCGACCGGATGGACTCCCAGATAGCCGCTGTAGACGGCAATTTTCTTCGGCCGCGCGCATGGGTTTGAATACACCAGGTCCGAAAGCGGCATCGTCAACCCCTGCTTGTCCGCAACCTGGTCGAGCATCGCGTCGATCGTCGACGGCACCGCAATAGTCGCATACATGCCGTACCTCGGGTCGAACAGCGTAAGGCTGCCGTTACCGTACCAAAGATCCTTTCCGCCCAAATCGCTTCGGTACACGATAGCCAATTCACCCGGCCGTTGAACCGCGTAGTCCATCGCTCCCCCGTACTGAACCTTTACTGCACCGGGAAGGACCTGGTCGAACATGACGTCGGCGTGAAAACTGAACGCGTCCGCCGCGCCCAGTGTCTGGCAAGCCTTGGCCAGAATTTTGTCCGCCGCCTGATCGAGCGCCGGTGGGGGAGCGGAAGCACTCGATTGAGCGAGCGCGACGGCGCTCCAACCTACGCCCACAATGATGGGCACTACCCATGCGACTTTAAGCAACGCCTGCCGAAGGTTCATGGTCTGAACTCCTGGCCGGATTCTACTAAAGTGCCGGGCCAGGAGAACTTGGCCTTTGGTCCTATGTTCCCCATTCCCTCCCAGTTGAAGGGGAAAGATTAAGGACCGCGACCGATCGAGAAAATCTGATGGTTTGGTAGATTTCTCTCAATGGTGGCAAACTTGCGCCACAATCCGGAGGCATCACGATGGCGGGTCTTCTCGACGGCAAGGTTGCGATTATCACCGGTGCGGCATCGGGAATCGGTCGCGCCACATCCCTCGTATTCGCACGCGAAGGCGCCCGGGTGATTGCCGCTGACGTATCTGAAGAAGCCGGCTCGCAAACCGTGCGCCTCATTCGCGAGCAAGGCGGCACTGCGGAGTTCGCCGCTTGCGATGTCGCCCGGGCCGCGGACGCCGATGCGCTGGTCGCGGCCGCGGTGAAATTTTACGGACGTCTCGATTGCGCCTTCAACAACGCCGGCATCGCCGGCAGCCAGTGCCGCACCGCCGATTACCCCGAAGACGAATGGGACCGCATCATGGCGGTCAATCTGAAAGGCGTATGGCTCTGCATGCGCGCGGAAATCCGCCAGTTCATGGCGCAACGTTCGCCCGGCGCGATCGTGAACACGGCCTCCGCCGCCGGCCTGGTCGCATCGCATTCCATGCCGGCATATACCGCGGCCAAACATGGCGTGGTCGGCCTGACCAAGTGCGCCGCCATCGAATACGCGCGCGCCGGCATCCGCGTCAACGATGTATGTCCGGGCGTGGTTGATACGCCGCTGGTCGAAGGGATGGTTGCCGGCAAGCCGAAACTCGCCGCGCGGCTCGACGAGGTGGAACCCATCGGGCGCAAGGCTCGTCCCGCCGAGATTGCCGAGGCGGTCGCGTGGCTCTGCTCCGACGGCGCGTCGTTCGTAACCGGCACTTCGATGTCGGTGGATGGCGGCCTCACGGCGGCCTAGCCGATGGCCGCTTTCGATCCATTCATCGAGGCGTGGGAACTGCGCGAGATGGTGCGCGACGGCGATCTACGCCCTCGTGAAGTCGCCGAGTTTTTCCTCGGCCGCATCGTGCGCTACAACCCGACCCTGGGCGCGTACATGACCGTTTCCGCAGAGCGCGCGCTGGCCGATGCGCAGCGCATCGAAGCTGACCGCGCGAGCGCGGCCTCGATGCCTATGTATGGCATCGCCTACTCGCTCAAGGATCTCACACCGACCAAGGACATCATCACCACCAGCGGCTCGCGTAACTACGCGACCGCACAACCGACGGACGATGCCGCAATCGCGGTCAAGCTGCGCGAAGCCGGCGGCATCCTGCTGGGCAAGACCAGCACGCCTGAATTCGGCGGGCGGCCGACCACCGAGGGCGGGCTGTGTCCCACCGCACACAATCCATGGAATCTCGACCATAATGCCGGCGGCTCCAGTGGCGGCGCTGCCGCACAGGTGGCCGCGGGGCTGGGACCGCTCGCGGAAGGCAGCGACGGGGGAGGATCGATTCGCGGGCCCTCCTCCAATTGCGGCGTGGTAGGCCTCAAACCTTCGCGCGGCCGCCTCACCTATGCGCCGTTTCGCGGAGAAGCGTGGGGCGGATTCGCCACCCGTGGACCGATCGCCCGAACCGTGCGCGATGCTGCGCTCATGCTCGATGTGCTGGCGGGCCCGGTGGTCGGCGATCCGTACTGGGCGCCGCCTCCCGAGCGCCCATTTGTCGAGGCGGTGCGATTCGTGCCCCGCAAACTCAGGTTGGCCGTAATCCCCGAAACCACGCTCGGTCCGGTCGACGCCGACGTCGCCCACGCGTTCGACTCCGCGTGCACGGCGCTGCGCGAGATGGGACACGGCGTGGAAATCATCGATCTGGATCCCGGTGCGATGCTGCTCGATTGCGCGCGCTCGCTCATCTGCGTGGGAATCGCGGCCATTCCCATCACCAACATGGAGTGGGTCGATCCGGTGGTTCGCGAGATGTTCCGCGAGGGCCACAAACTGACGGCCGCCGAATACGTCAACCTGGTCGCGGTGATGCACAACACCGCGCGAACCATCGTGGAGCGGCTCGACCCCTACGATGCGCTGCTGACCCCAACCATGACCAAGCCGGCGATGCGCAACGGCACCTTTCCGTCGCGACCGGATCGCTACCTGGAGGAGCTCTGGACCTGGATCGCATTCGAATACCCGTTCAACGCGACCGGCCAACCCGCAATCACGGTGCCGGCAGGAGTCTCGAGCGCCGGTCTTCCGATAGGACTACAGATCGTCGGCCGGCCGCATGGCGAGTTCGAGCTTGTTTCGCTTGCGGCCGCCTACGAAACGGCACGTCCCTGGAAACACCGACGCCCGCCGCTCTTCGGTCAGTAGAATTAAACCGGCCGGCACAATGAACTCAGGGAGGATAGGGCCTGCGTCGGTGTTCCTTTCTTGGTAACCGGGGGTCTTTGTGGTTAATTAGTCCCCGCGGGAGGCGGGGTAAGCCTCCCGCATTGCCGTCAGCCCAACACATGGCTATCCAGAAAAGCGCGGCGGACGTTCAAGCGCCGCGGGTCAATTCCGAGCGCCTTTCCTGGAAAATCAAGCTTCTCTACGGCGCGCCCAACTTCGCCGGCGCCGCGCTCATCATTCCGATTCTCGTCAACATGCCCAAGTTCTACGCCGATGTGGTCCTGGTGCCGCTCGGCTTCCTGGCGATCGCGATCGCTCTGGCGCGCTCGCTCGATGCCATCAGCGATCCGGTCGTCGGATGGATTTCCGATCGTACCCGCACCCGTCTCGGCCGCCGCCGCCCCTATCTCATCCTAGGGGCGCCGCTTTGCGGCCTTGCATTCTGGAAGATGCTAAGTCCGCCGCAGCACTTGACCGGAAACCAGGCGGCGCTTTGGTTCGGGGTCACCTTCACGCTGTATTTCATATTTCACACGATCTACAACCTGCCGCACTACGCGCTGGGTCCCGAACTCACTCTCGACTACCACGAACGCTCTAGCCTGTTCGGGGTTCGCGAGTCGTTTACCATTTTGGGCACCATCGTCGCGGCCGCCGCCCCGGGCGTGATGATGAAAGCGTTTGGCTGGGACGAGCGGCATGTCTTTCGTGTGCTCGGCGTCACCTTCGCGATCATCCTCACTGTCTTGTACTGGCTGTTGGCGTGGCAGGTGCGCGAACGCCCCGACTTCTCGATGCGCGAATCCAACCCGTTCGTACCCGGAGTAAGGCGCGCGCTGCGCAACCGCCCGTTTATCATCCTGCTCGCCAGCTACGTAGTTTCGTCGATCACCGGCGCGATTCCGGCCACCCTGCTGCCTTTCTTCAATGCCTACGTACTGCAGCCGAAAAACCCCGGGCTGTGGCTCTCGTTTGAGTTGCTCGGCTACTTCGGCGTCGGCTTCCTGTGCCTGCCGTTGTGGGTTGCCGCGGCCCGGCGCTGGGGCAAGCTTCCCGCCTGGCTCGCCAGCTTCGCGATGAATGTGACGGGCGGCGGCGCCATGTACTTTCTTGGCAAAGGCGACACGACCGCATTGATAGTCCTGATTTCTTGGGCAGGTGCCGCATTCGGCGCGGGCTTGTTTCTGGGGCCTTCGATGCAGGCCGATGTGATCGACTACGACGAGCTGTATACCGGCAAGCGGCGGGAGGCCCAGTACACCGCGTTCTGGAGCATCCTCCCGAAGTTCGTCGCAATTCCGAGCGCAGTGGTCCCCATCGCGATCCTCGGAGAACTCGGATACCTGCCCAACGCGGTGCAATCGCCGGAAGTGATAGTTGCAATCAAGGCGATGTTCGCGTTGTTGCCGGCATTGTGCGCGGTGCTGGCGTTTATGATCGCGTGGAGATTTCCCATCACGGAAAAGGTCCATCGCGCGATACTCGAGGGGGTCGATCGGCATGCACAGGGTCTCGACGCGATTGATCCGCTTACCGGGCGGACCGTGCCTCCTCCCCAAGCGGGTCCGGTGGACGAAGCAACCGGATGGTTCCTCGATAACTTTTCCGCTGGCGAATTACGCCGCCATTTGAAGAAGCGTGGACTTTCTTCGCTGCGCGACGTGTTGGTGTCTGCCGCCGGGGCGATCGCATTGTCGGTGTTTGCTGCGATCTACGCGATCTCTTGCGCCCGCGCCCCTGGAACCGACCCGGGAGCCCTCGCGTCACTCAGCGTGGTCGCCGCGGGCTTCGCGCTAGCAGTTTTCGTATTCCACCTCCTGCGTATTAGCGCCGCTCTGCGCCTAAGCACCGGCAACGTCCCACCGGCTGCGATCCGCGCCCATCTGGATGGTGCGGCCTGACCGCGCTCCGAGCCGGACCCCCGCCGGTTGAACCGGCCCACTGACCCTGAGACACACGCTCGGACAGTCCAATCACCGTTGTCGATGTGCTTGGCGCCGCTGGTCGGCTTTTCGCGCGCTTCCAGCTTCCCTGACCCGCCCAGCGCGGGGAGAGAATCAGAGCAGTCCGGCGGCTAGTGCTGCGCAGCGGGCCGCGCCCAACAACGCGGCACTGTCGTTGAGGATGACCTTGACGGGAATCGCGCTTAACAAATCGCTCATCCGCCCTTTGTGGGTGAATGAGCGCATGAAGGCCGGTTCCTTAAGCTTGCTGAGAATGCGCGGAACTATCCCGCCGCCCAGATAGACGCCACCGGTGGCCATGATCTTGAGCGCAAGGTTCGCGGCCTCGGCGCCTAACAGGATGATGAACAGATCGAGCGCCATTTCGCATAACGCGGACCTTTTTTCCAGGGCCGCTCTGGTGATGACCGGGGGCGGGTCCCCATTCTTAAGTTCTTCCCTCAGCCAGACCGGCTCTTCGCCCCGCCCGGTGTCCCGCAGGAAGCGATAGACATTGAAAATTCCCTCGCCCGAGAGCGCACGTTCCCAGCTCACATGCGTGTACTGCTTCTGTAACCACGCGAGCATTTCGGTCTGGTACGGGTCGCTCGGTGCGAAATCCGCATGGCCGCCTTCGCACGCAAAGGGCCGCAGGATTTTTCCGTCCCAGTAGAGACCCGCCTCGCCCAGCCCGGTTCCCGCGGAGATCACCGCCGCATTGCCGATAGCATCAGCAGCACCGGGGTTGATGACGCTTAAGTCGGAAGCACCGAGCGCAGCGATCCCGTAGGCGTTGGCTTCGAGATCGTTGATGACGCCCGCCCGTTCGATTCCGATCACATGCGCAAGCGACGATGCATCTACTGTCCATCCGAGATTGGGCAGCACCGCAATTCCTTTGCGCACCGGTCCCGCAACCCCGAAACAAGCCGTGGTTACCGTTACCTTATGAGTGGTCAAGAACACCCTGAGAGCACTTTCGAGATTCTGGTGCTCGTGCGAGGGATAGATTTGTTCGCGGGCGAGCTTGACCCGCCCGCCGTCAAGGGTGAAGGTGGCGATTCGTGCGTGAGTCCCGCCGATATCACCCGCGAGGATCATTCAGCCAATGATGCGCCAGTGACGGCCTTCACGTTCCAATAGATGATCTGATTCGGACGGACCCCAGGTGCCTGACGCGTAGTTCGGGAAATCCCGCGGCGGCAGTGCTTTCCATACATCGAGCATTGGTTCCACCACCCGCCACCCCGCTTCGACCATGTCGTCGCGCTGAAACAGCGTCGGATCGCCGATCATGCAGTCGAGCAGTAGTGTCTCGTATCCGGTTGCCGGTGCCGCACCGAAGTACTGTGAATATTCGAAGTTCATGTTGACCGCGCCCAGCGTTACGGTCGGCCCCGGAACCTTGGCGCTGAAGCGCAGTGAGATTCCTTCATCCGGCTGGATATGCATCACCACCATGTTGGCGGACATCTCGTCTATGCCCGCTTCTTTGAACAGCAGCTTGGGCGCGCGCTTGAACTGAATCGCAATTTCGGTAACCCGTCTCGCCAGTCGCTTACCGGTGCGCACGTAAAACGGCACCCCCGCCCATCGCCAGTTGTCGATCGCTAGCTGCACCGCGACGAAGGTTTCGGTCGAGGATTGCGGATTGACCTGCGCTTCCGTGCGATAGCCGGGTTCTCGCTTGCCGTCCGTGATTCCGGGACCGTATTGGCCGCGCACCGCGTGGGTGAGAACCGCTTCCGGCGAGAGTATCTGGATCGCGTGCAAGACCTTGGCCTTCTCATCGCGAACCGCTTCGGAGTCGAACGAAATCGGCGGTTCCATTGCGGTCATCGCGACCAGCTGCAGTGTATGGTTGGGGACCATGTCGCGCAGCGCGCCCGATTGATCGTAGTAGCCGCCGCGCAACTCGACCCCGACCGTCTCGGCGACGGTTATCTGCACGTGGTCGATATAGCGGCGGTTCCACACCGGCTCGAAGATTCCGTTGCCAAACCGGAACACCAGCATGTTCTGCACGGTCTCTTTGCCGAGGTAATGATCGATGCGGTAGATCTGGCTTTCATCCAGGGTCTTTTTGATTTCCTTGTTGAGTGCGCGCGCGGAATCAAGATCGCGGCCGAAGGGCTTCTCGATAATCACGCGGCGCCACTGGCCGTTTTCCTCGGTGGTAAGCGCGGCGCGACCAAGCTGGCCGATGATCTCGCCGAAAAACTGCGGCGCGGTCGCGAGATAGAAGAGGTAATTTCCGGCGGTGCGTTGCTGCTTGTCGACCGCCGCCAGCGACGCTTTCAGCTTTTGGTACAGATTAGGGTCGTGAAAATCGCCGGCCACGTAGTGCACGCGTTCGTCGAACCAGCTCCACAGCTGCTCGTCCACCTTGGTGGTCGCGAATTCGCGGATATCGGCTGAAAGCTTTGCGCGAAATTCACTATCCGAATATTCGGCCGAAGTCACTCCAATCACCGCAAACCGGTCGGGTAGCAGCTTTTGGGTGAGCAGGTTGTAGAGCGCGGGGACCAACTTGCGCTTGGTGAGATCACCCGCCGCACCAAAAATCACTACGAGGCAGGGGTCACCGACGCGCGCCGTGGCAGCCATAGTAACGGGACTCTCCTGTGCAATCGCCATGTCCTTCCCTATTTGCCGGTCCATCAGCGGTTGTTCGCAATCAACTGACCGCCGCTGGCTTCCTAAAAGAAAGCGGAACCAGGAGCGTGGAAAGCCAAAACTCCCCGGCCTCCTGTCCGTTTCGATGAGAGGTCAGGTTGATGCACTTGCTGGGCAAGTGCAGCGGCCACTACTTACTTCGACTTCTCTAGATGCCCGCCGAATTCATAGCGCATGGCCGACAGCAGCTTGTCAGCAAACTCGGCGGCGCCACGCGAGCTGAAACGCTCGTACAAGGCTGCGCTCAGAACGTACGCTGGTACGCCCTCATCGATTGCGGCATCCACCGTCCAGCGTCCCTCGCCCGAATCTGAAACCTTTCCCGTGAACTTCTGGAGCTTTGGATCGTCAAGCAGCGCCTGTGCCGTCAAATCAAGCAGCCACGATGCGATCACGCTCCCGCGCCGCCACACTTCGGCAATTTCCGTCAGGTCGAAATCGTATTGATAGTGTTCGGGGTCGCGCAGCGGGGTCGTTTCCGCGTCAGTTGTCTCCTTAAGCTTGCCGACGTTGGCGTGGCGCAGAATGTTCAGGCCCTCGGCGTATGCCGCCATGATGCCGTATTCGATTCCGTTGTGAACCATCTTTACGAAATGGCCCGCTCCGTTGCCGCCGCAATGCAGGTAGCCGTGTTCCGCGGTCGTCGGCTTTGACTTTTCGCGACCCGGGGTGCGCGGCGCGGAGTCGAGCGGCGGCGCCAGCGTACTGAACAGCGGATCCAGATGCTTCACCACGTCGGGCTCGCCACCGATCATCTGGCAATAGCCCCGTTCGAGTCCCCACACTCCACCGCTGGTGCCGGAATCGACATAGTGAATGCCCTTGGTCCGGAGCATCTTCGCGCGGCGCAGGTCGTCGATGTAGTAGGAGTTGCCGCCATCGACGATGATGTCGTCCTTCTCAAAGCGCTTATTCAGGTCCGCCAGGGTCTGTTCCACCACCCCGGCCGGAACCATCATCCAGGTGGTGCGCGGCTTCTTAAGCTTAGTGGTCAACTCATCGAGTGATGCGGCGCCGATCGCACCCTCCTTGACCAGCTCCGCAACTGCACTCTTGTTCATGTCGAACACGACGCATTCGTGACCGCCCTTGAGCAGCCGTCGTACCATGTTCGCGCCCATTCGGCCGAGGCCAATCATACCCATCTGCATTGGTGTCTCTCCTTAACCGCTCCAGGAGTTAGTGTTCGACCGCCGTCGCGTTGGAGGTTTTCTCAAATTCTGCCGTTCCTCGCGATGGCTTCCTTGGCGGCTTCTACGACCTTTTCGGGAGTGAAGCCGAATTTTTTCAGCAACGCCTTCAACGGTGCGGACGCGCCAAAGGTGTGCATTCCGATTCCATGTGCACCCGCGCCAGTATAATAGGCCCATCCTACGACCGATGCCTGCTCGACCGACACCCGGGCCCGCACCTCGGGCGGTAATACCTGCGAGCGATAAGCTTCCGGCTGCCGTTCGAAGAGCTCCCACGACGGCATACTCACCACGCGCGCGCGAACTCCGTCCGCCTTGAGCTTCTCGAATGCATCGACACACAGCGAAACTTCGCTTCCCGTTGAGAGCAGGATCACCTCGGGCTTGCCGCCGGCGGCGTCGGCCAGGACGTAAGCGCCTTTGGCCACACCGCTGGCGGGCCCATATTTCGTCCGATCAAGCGTCGGCAATGCCTGGCGGCTCAAGATCATGCAGACCGGCTCATGCTGCAATTGCATGACCACCCGCCACGCCTCGGCCACCTCGTTCGCGTCGCAGGGCCGCAGCACAATCAGGTTCGGGATCGCGCGCAGTCCTATGATCTGTTCGATCGGTTGATGGGTCGGGCCGTCCTCGCCCAGGCCGATCGAATCGTGCGTGAACACATAGATCACCGGCACTTCCATTAGCGCGGCGAGGCGAATTGCGGGCTTGCAGTAGTCGCTGAAAATCAGAAAGCCGCTGCCGAAGGGACGGATCTTGCTCAGCGCCATCCCGTTGAGCACCGCGCCCATCGCGTGCTCGCGGATCCCGAAATGAAAATTTCGACCGCTGCGATTGGTGGCATTGAAATCGCCGACACCCGCAAAGGTGAGCCGCGTTTTGGTGGAGGGCGAGAGGTCGGCGGCGCCACCCATCAGCCAGGGGACACTTTTCGCGAGCGAGTTGAGGACCGTGCCCGAGGAGTCGCGAGTCGCGATCCCCTTCGGATCGGCGGGAAAACTCGGAATCTCCTTGTCCCACCCATCGGGCAGCTCGCGCCGCTGCATCCGATGAATCTGCCCGGCCAGGTCGGGGAACTTGGTTGCGTACTGCGCGAGCTTGTCATTCCACGCGGAGCTGCACTCGCTACCGCGCTTGCCCACGTTGGCATCAAAGTTCTGGCGTACCCCGTCCGGCACCAGGAATTTCGCATCCTCCGGCCATCCGTAGTTGCGCTTGACCAGCTTGACTTCCTCTTCTCCGAGCGCTTCTCCGTGCGCCTCGCTAGTATCCTGCTTGTGCGGTGACCCGTATCCGATGTGGCTGTCGACGATGATCAGAGTCGGGCGGTCGTTCGTGTCCAGGAAGACGTGGAACGCGCGTTCGAGCATTTCGAGGTCGTTGGCGTCGCCGACTCGCGTAACGTTCCATCCGTAACCGATGAAGCGGGTCGCAACGTCGTCGCTGAAGGTTAGGTCAGTGTGGCCTTCGATGGTTACGTGGTTGTTGTCGTAGATCCAGCAGAGGTTGGGCAGCTTCAAATGGCCGGCCAGCGATGCGGCCTCGTTCGACACGCCCTCCATCATGCAACCGTCGCCGCAGAGTGAGTAGACGTTGTAGTTGAACATCTCGAAATCGGAGCGGTTGAAGTGATTGGCCTGCCAGAGCCCGGCGATCGCCATCCCAACGCTGGTCGCGACGCCTTGTCCGAGAGGCCCGGTGGTCGTCTCGATGCCGGAAGTCCAGTGATACTCGGGATGGCCAGGGCAACGGCTGTCCAGCTGCCGAAAATGCTTGATGTCATCGAGCGAGACGGTTGGTCTCCCGACTATCTCGTATTGCGGGTCGACCGCGAGCACGCCCGTCAGATGCAGCATCGAGTAGAGCAGCATCGACGCATGGCCGGCAGATAGCACAAACCTATCCCGGTTGGGCCAAATCGGATCCTTCGGATCGAACCGCAGGAAGCGCTGCCACAGGCAATAGACCACCGGCGCCATTCCCATCGGGGTCCCGGGATGACCGGAGTTGGCCTGCTGGACCGCGTCGATGGATAGAGTGCGGATGGTGTTGATGCACAACTGATCGATCTGGGAGTTTGCCACGGCTGTCACCTCATTAGTGAAGGCTGTGATCGCTAAAAATCGGCATGCAAGCCGGTGCCGCTGTCCTTATCGACAATACAGGGCCTCGCTCGATACGGCGAATCGGCCCTAGCATCCCAAAATTGAGTTGCCGCCGCCCCGGACGGGTGCCCGCGCCGAGTGCAGTTGCCTATATAGTAGAGCGCGATGACGCTGCTGTGTCATAAAGGTTGCTGCCACGTGTCGAGTCCACGGACAGTTCGTCTCCCGTTCGGCACGGATGGCGCTCTGGAGGTCTCCAACCTCTGAAACCACAGGCAAAAGAAACACATAAGCCGCGCCTCACGATATGGGGGTTGATACCCAGTCCCTAACTTCGACCCTCGCAACCGGCAATCACTCGAGCCTGCTATCTTTTCCGGGGACCCCGCCGTCCTATTTTCCAGAGGACTCGCACAATGAGCCACCAGCCTGCATCCGACGAGATGGCCCGGCAACTGCGAACTGCCTGGTTCACATATCTCGACACGATCGAACCGGTTCGCCCCGCCCTGTATCAGTATTGTCGCCGTCTCACGCGCGACGTGTGGGATGCAGAAGATCTGTTACAGGAAACCTTGCTTCGAGGTTTCGCTGCCATAGGGCGGGGTGATCTGCATGGCGATGGCAGCCGGGTGAAAGACACGCGCGCTTACGTATTCCGAGTCGCGACCAATCTCTGGATTGACCAGCTTCGCCACAACGAAGTCCGCTCTGGCCGGCCGGATATTCCCGAGCCCTCACCCACGGCAGAGCAGGCCGTCGCGACGCGCGAAGCGGCTGCGAAGCTGCTTACTCAGGCCTCGCCGCAGCAGCGTGCGGCCATCGTGCTAAAAGACATTTTCGATTTTACCGCCGAAGAGATTGCCGTGATGTTGTCGACCACGGTCGGCGCGGTCAAGTCAGCGCTTCATCGTGGACGCACAAACCTGCAGGAACCGCGGCACGAGGTCCCTGCCTCACCGCGCACCCCGTCAAGGGAGCTCATCGATCGCGTCGTCGCGGCATTCAACGCGCGTGACGTCGATGCAATGACGGACCTGCTACTGGAGAACGTGACCCTCGAGGTACCAGGCGTGGGCGGCGAGCGCGGCAAGAACATGATTTGGGTCCATGCCTCGCTTTCGCACCCCTCGTTCAGATCCGAGGCGTTGATGTACCAGGGTGAGTGGATCGTCATTACCTGGGACGAACAGGCTCCGAGCGTGTCCTGGCCGGCGTGAATCGTTTTGAAGAACAAGATGGGGTAATCGCACGCATACGCGAATATGCCTACTGCCCGGAGACGATCGACGAAATTGCTTCTGAGCTCGGGGTGAACGCAGCACCGCGGAGATACCATCAGGACCCAGCCACGCTCCAGAGAATGATCGCCGGGTCGAACCTCCCGTGGACAAGTCTGAAACGCCACTACCCAGTGGCAGAATTCACCCGCAACTCGGGGGCCCCAGTGATCATTTCAAGGGCTTTTTCGATGCGAGTGACGGGTTGCGGCGAGCGCGTAAGTCGGCCCGGTCGATAAACCTCGGCCAAAGCCAGGAAGCACGGGCGAGGCCTATGTATCTCGGGAACGAGACCGAGCCAGCGGCAACTCCAACTGCTCCGGGACCCCAGGAGGAAACCGCGCTGCCAACTCCGCCGCCACGCCAGAATACCTAACGGCTTTTCGCGCGATGCCGGCACTAAGCAAGCCGGGGTCGCCCACAATCACCACCCCGCGGCAGCAACGGCTTACGGCCGTATACAACAGTTCGCGCGTCAGCACGGGCAAATCGCGCTCCGGAAGCATCACGGCGGCAATATCGAACTCGGAGCCCTGCGCCTTATGAACCGTTGTCGCATAACCCAGTTCGAGCAGATCACCGAGCATATCGAGGCGAAACACTGCAAGATCGCTCCCTCTAACGAAGACCGCTGCACCGTAGTGCCTTCCGTCGGAATCGAGCGCATTGACAACTACACCCTGATCGCCGTTGAACAGCGAGCGATCGTAGTCATTGCGCACGACGACTACCGGGTCCCCTGCGATCATCGG
Source organism: Candidatus Binataceae bacterium (assembly GCA_036495685.1). Taxonomy (NCBI): domain Bacteria; phylum Candidatus Binatota; class Binatia (SeqCode); order Binatales (SeqCode); family Binataceae (SeqCode); species Binataceae bacterium (SeqCode). Next base: position 34,612 of record DASXMJ010000029.1, read on the forward strand.
TACTCCGCGTATCGTTTGCCCAGCCCGATTGTGCAACATCTGGCGATGCATGCGCGCGTTGATCGCATCCGAGCCCGACAGCCCCACGCGCGTCGCACACAAGATCCTGGTTCTGGCGCGGTAGTCGCATAACTGCGTGAGGCTCGTGTGATCCTCGTTGGAAATGGTTTCCTCGCCGATCGCATACTCATGGTTCACCAAGGAATCGGTCTCGGCGCCCCCAACGATCTGCTCGCGCTCCCATCGATCCAGGAACTCGTCCAGCCCACCGGGCGGAGCAGGCAGCAGCTCCACGCCATTGAATTCAATCTCGTCAACCTTCGATCGCAGCTGCGGCGCCAGTTTTCCCCCCGAATTGACCCCCGATGCCAGCGTTTGGTCGCCCGCGTTGATGCGCCGACATACCTCGACGATGGCAGCGCCGGTCGGGCTACTGCTCGGGGTTCGATAGTTGCGCGACAGTCGTACGCTTGAGTTGGAGAGTGGATGGACGCGATCAAGCGGCACCAGATCGCGAAACGCCGCACCCGCGGAAACCGACGGCAGTTGATCAACGTCGCCCAGAAATACGAGTTGCGCCTCGGCTGCCACTGCTCCGACCAGGCGTTCCATCATCGCGAGGTCGAGCATCGAAGCTTCGTCAACAATCACAGCGCGCGCCGCGATCGGATTGTTGCGATGGTGAAGAAATATGCTGCGATCGGGAGAGTAGCCGAGGAGACGATGAACCGTTACGGCATCGGGAGCTGCCGCCAAAAGCTGCTCATCTTCTGCCGATGGAGTGGCAATCCGCAGCAGCGACGTTGTCACCGCGTCCCGCAGGCGGAACGCGGCGCGCCCGGTGGGCGCGGCCAGGGTAATTTCGCGTGGCGGCACCTTAAGCCGTGCGAGCACTCTAAGGATGGCGACCACGATCGACGTCTTGCCGGTGCCAGGTCCACCCGAAATCAGCGCCAACGGAGAGCCCACCGCGGTTCGGACCGCGCTTAGCTGCTCGGTGGAGAGTTCGATCCGCGCGGCGCCCGCGTAGGCCGGTCGTTCGGTAACATCATCTAGGGCGCGCTCGATGCGCGCCGCCTCCAAAGGCTCCGCGCGCTTACGCCGCGCCGTAATACTGTCCACCAGCCGCCGTTCGAGGGCGCGTGACCTCGCGTGTAAGATGAACGGCTCTAGAAACAGCAAGGGCGTCCGATCCAGGTCCGTACGGCTGATTACGTTTGCGACCCGCCGGTTGAGAAGCAGGTCTTCTATCGAACGACGGACTTTCTCGCCTGCGGCCGCGTCGGTCCCGACCAGTGCACCGAGTAGGTGATGCATCGGCTCGCGAGCGGTCTCACCGGTGACCGGAAAACGGGTGCTGCCCTGGGCAAGTGCGGCCAGGGTCACCATGGTCAAGACGATCAACGCGAAGCGCGCGTCATCGTCGAGGTGCGGCTCCAGCGCTGCCAATTCCGACGCCAGATGAACCGCGTCGCGCTCGAGGTTGAGGTCTCCGACCTTTTCCTCCAGCGCGCGCAGCCGGTTCTCGAGGTCGCCGGTTCGCCCGCCGCCTGAAATCTCAAACCGGCGCCACGCGCCGCGCAAGGCAAGTCGTTGGTATTTGTCGTGCGCAGCCTCCATGCGAAAGCTACCCCGCCGTCATCAGATCGCGCTCGTAGTGGAGGATCTCCTCCCAGCTCGGCCGATGAAAATAAGCCCCCGCGCGGCCGTCGCCATCCGGCTTCAGGCCACGCAGAAAGACATAGACCAGGCCGCCAAACCGCTCTTCGTACTCGCTGCGCTCGCGAATCCGCAGCAAGCGGACAATTCCCACCGTGTAGATGCGTGCCTGAAGCAAATAGTGATCGGAGACGTGGGCCGCGATGGTCGCCGGATCGTAGGAAGGCAGGAGGTCGCTCTTCCAATCCGCAAAATAGGTCCGATCGCGAAAGCGGAAGACGAAGTCCACGAATCCGACCAGCAACCCGCGCTCGATGGTCCACTCGCCGCGGCTGCCGAGACCCAGTAGCGGATGGTCTGGTGCCGGAATCGGAAAGGTAAACTCCATCTCGCGAGCGCCCTCGCAATTCACCAACGCCGGAACGGTTTCGTTGCCCAGCGCCAGCGGCGAGCGCAACGCGTTAAATACAATCTGCGCTCCCCGAGCGAGCCCGGCCTCGGCCTGCGACACCTGATGGCGGCGCGCAGTCGCGGCGATTGTCTCTCGCACCTCAGTCGTCGCCATCCAGGTCTCGAGGTCGGGCGCGTTGGCCAGCGCGCGCAGGTCGAGCTGTTCGATTACTTCGTGCAGAAAAATTCCCACCGCTCGACCGCTCGCCAGGTCGTCACGAAACGGGGGCTCGGCCGCCGCCGGGTCGACGTCATATTTGAAAATCGATGGATCGGCCTGGTAAGCGAGTGTGGCCCGCCGCTGCAGGGAGGTGTAGGAATCAATAGAAAGTGCGCGGTGACGAGCTACGATCTCGCGAAGCGATCGCGCCAGCCGATGATCCTGGTCGTCGCTCAGTAACCTCTCGGGTACCCCCTGGAAGCCGGCGCCGTTGCTGTTCGCCAACTCCTCATCCGTTTGTTGCGCACCGCCCGCGCGCAGCGGAACTATCTCGACCAGCTTCGCAAACCGGCTGCCAGATTCGCCCTCAGCGCCGGCGAGCGTGATAAGTCGCTCGTTCAACTTGCGATAGTAGCCGTCAAGCTTGCGCAGAGTCGCATCCGGCGGAAACATTGCCAGGTAAAGTTTCTTTCTCGCGCGAGTTAGAGCGACATAGAGCAGCCTTTCGTTTTCGGCGCGTTCTTCATTTGCGAGCTGCTCCTTTGCTGCATTTCGGGCAGACGGTCCGGCAATTACCTGTCTTTCCCCATTGGTGTGGAAGACCGACACCCGGTCACGTTGTGGCGGCGCGTGCGCATATCCGCCGAACAGCACCACGATGTCGGCTTGGAGGCCCTTAGCTTTGTGCACCGTCACTATCTGGACAGCATCGCGCTCGCTTTCGAGCCGCTGAACGCCGGGACTTTCGCCGGGCGGTAGATCGTCCCCATCGACCCAGCTCGCGAGCATCTGAATCAGGTCGAAAAGGTCGGGTGCGGCTAAGAGCGCTCTCTCCACAAGGATTTCGAAAACATGCTCGTAATTGGTCAGCTCTCTCTGGGAATCCGCCAGCAGCAACTCGCGCGCTGCCATACCGCTCTCATGGAGCATTGCGCTGAAGAGCTCCGCGAACCGTCGCTCATCCCCGAGCGTTTTCCATTGCAGCAACCGCGCCATCAGCGGATGAGCCGGGTCTACTTCTTCGAGACCCGGCAGATCGCGCAGCGCCACGCCGAAAAACGGTGTCGACCAAGCCTTGAGCCGATGGGAGCGCCGGTGCGGTTCCGCGACGGCGCGCAGCACGTCGAGAATGTGCCCCGCCTCGCGGGTCTTGAATAGACCATCCTGCTTGTAGAATGCGTATGGGACACCGGCCTCGCGCAGGTACCCGGCAATCTCGCGGCTTTCCATCAAGGTGCGGGTCAGCACGAAAACATCGGGCGCGCTTTGGGGAGTCTGGCCAGTGCCCTCAGGTGGCGTTTCGTCGAACAGATTCTTCAAACTCGCAGCGATTTTTCTGCCGAGCATTGCACGGTAACGTCGCGCCGCCAGCTTCGCGCCCGGAGGCAGGATGAAGATCGAGATCGGTTTTATAGGAGGTGGGTGTCCGCCCGTCGGAGAGGAACCGCACGTGACCGGACGGTCGTAGCGGATGTCGCCGTCGACAAAGAAAGCCGGCGCGGGAGTGGGCTCAAAAATCAGATTAACAGCATCTATCGCGTCGGCCGTCGAGCGGAAGTTCTCAACCAATGGAACGAAAGCGGCGCCGTGCTTTTCCAGCAACTCGGTTTTCGCTTTCAGGTAGGTAAAAACGTCCGCATCGCGAAAACCATAGATTGCCTGCTTCGGATCGCCAACTACCAGCAACCGAGTGCCGACACCTTCGACGAAGATCCTGCGAAAGATGCGCCATTGAAGATCGTCGGTGTCCTGGAATTCATCGACCAGTCCGACGCGGAATCGTTCGCGTAGGATCGTCGCCAGCCGGGCACCGTGGGGTCCATCGAGCGCCGACCATAGCCAGCGCGGCATATCGCCGAAGTCGATGACTCCGCGTTCGCGCTTGATGCGATCGAGCCGCCGCGCGACCGGAGGAAGAAAACAATCGATGATGCGCGCTTCAAGGGGCACAGCGAACTGCATCCGCCCAAGGGCATTGAGGAGTCGCCGGGTCTCCGGCGACAGACCGGGCGAGTGCTCCAACGCGGCAATCCGCCTGAGCGCCTGAGCATCAAGGTCGCGGCGCAGACGCGACGTATCGTGGGCTGAACGTTTGATCGCCTCGGCGATCGTTTCGAGATCCAAGGACGCCGCGCCTTTCGCCCGGGGGCGCAATTCGTGCCTGAGCCGCGAATAATCGAAACTTGCCACGAGTTCGTCGGCAGCGGCGGAGTTTCGCACCGACGCGCCCGAATCGAGATAGTGGCGCTCATTGGCATCGAACAGCAGGGCTTCCAACCGATCGCTGCCGCGATCGTCGGCCAGCCATTCCTCGAGCAGCGGGCCTATCCACTCGTCCGCCGCGAAGTGTTCGCGCAGCTCGGAGCGGAACGCCTCGTGAAACATCGTTCGCGCATCCGCAACTTCGAGCTGCAGACGGGTACCGCTCAGAAGCGCAAAATCGGCCAGCGTCCGATGGCAAAAGCCATGGATCGTGTGAATCGGTGCGCGTTCGAAGGAAAAGAGCGCCCGCTCCAGCCGTCCCGCCTTCTCGAGATCGAGCGGTACCCATGCTCCTAAATCCGCCTCCACTTCAGCACGGAGCGGTTTCTCGATTGTCGCGCGGATGCGCGCGCGCAATTCGCTGGCCGCTTTCTCGGTGAAGGTCACCGCCAGGATTTGGTCGAGACGAGTGTCCGAGTTGAGCAGAATCTCGACCACCAGGTGTTCGATGGCGAAGGTTTTTCCGGTCCCGGCGCTGGCCTCAATGACGCAATGGCCGTCCAGGGGAACCTGCTCGACGATATCGGGACGCCAGTAGTAGCGGTTCATCACCCGTCGTCCCGGTCTTCGAAAATCGCCTCGACTGGACCGAAACGCCGTCCAATGATGGCGACGACCTCGCGTTCATCCGGCGGTTCATAGTCGCGAGCGTTGCGGACCGGGCCGTAGTCCGAGGCGCAGGAACCGAGCCCTTCGCGGACATTGTCGATTCGGTCGAGCGCGTCCTTGCCGCCCCGGATCGCGCGGCGAGCCTCTGCGACCGCCTCGATAGGGAGGAAATAGTCGTGAGCACGGGTTATCATTTCGCCGACTAGTTGCACGAGATACTCGCGTGCCGCGTCGGGCTCCGGCATGCGCAGCTCCCTGCTCCAAAAAGCCGCCTTACTTGAAGTTCGTGCAGGATCGCCGAGCACCAGCGCCTTGAACTTCTTCGCGACCGGCTCCCCGGCGGCGCGCAGCGCGATTGCCGCGATGAACAGCTCGAGAAAGTCTTGCGGTTTCGGCTTGGAGCGCGTGACCAGGCGTAGCGAACAGTCGAGCGCCGGCGAAAATGCACCCAGCGATCCATGCAGATTTACTTTGCGGACCAACACGCTCCCCCCGCGAGCGGTGGCGCAAACATCAAGACGTAACGGCGACAAGACCCGGTCCGCCCGGGAAGATTCGGTGCCGCGGCCCATCCTGAAAACTCGCCATTCGCCCAGGTCGCGGCGCTCGGCATCTAGTTCGCGGCACCATCGCGCGAAACGCTCGCAATCTGCCTCGATCGCAGCGTCGGCGAAGGGCCCGGCCGGAGCGGCGCCCTTCATTTGCGCCGTGGCGATTGCTCCTCGGTATGCGTCTATGAAGAGTTCCGGTTTACCCCGGGCAGTCCAGAATGCTTCGCGCAGAATCAGGGCATGATCGAGTCTCGACAACGCGATTGGCTCGTCGCTCGCATCTTCTGGCGGACCGTCGTCCTCGACCATACCCAAGGCATACCTTGCCGCGCCCTGGAGGGGGCACTCGAGGAAACGCCGTACCGCGGCCAGGGGTAAGTCGAGCTCGTCGGCGTTGGGTGCGGATTTAACCGGCAATTCGAACAATCCCAGACTCCCTGCCAGACGTGCGCGTACGCCCGGGCCAAGTCTTTCCAGGAGCGCATCTCGGGGGGGCAGGATTTGGTCGCGAGAACCTAGGGCCAAGTGCTCGCGCAGTCGACGCATCCGGGCACCGCAGCGTGCTGCCGGATCGAAACTCACGAGGTCGCGAGGCGCACCGGAATCCGGCCGCGCGACGGGCGCCAGGTCGGGAAAGTAGTCGGGGTCGTTGCTGCTTACGGGATGAGAGGTCGTCAGCTCGCCGAGTTGCTCTGGACCGTCCAGGTAGCCCTGCAGGATAGATTGAAGTTCACGCACCGTGGTGGAACGCTCGAGTCGGTCTCCCGTCTGTGGATCGCGCTCGACCCATGAAAAAACAATTCGCTCGCGTGCCGCCAGAATCGATTCGAGGAATAAATAACGATCGCGCTCTGGCGGACTGATGTCACCCGGGTGGCGGCGCGCAAGCCGCAGGTCGCTCGGATCGCGACGATCTCGCTCCGGAAAGGTCGCCTCGTTCATGCCCACTACGAAGATCGCCCGAAACGGCAGGGCCCGAAGCGTCCCAAGCGAGCCGGCTGCGACACCACGACCCGAAAACCCGCCTTGCCGGGCGGCGCGCTCGGAGAGCGATGCGCTTACGAACGAATGGGCGACCTCATAGCCGACCCGATCGGTCCTAAGGCAGCGCATCGCCTGGAGAATTTCCAGACATTGGTCGCGAAACGACTGATCTTCGGGAGCGCTGGCCCGAACATACGTGCCGATGAGTTCGGCGAGCAGTACCGCCCAATCCGACAGCGAGAGGCGATGCGATCGGATCTCGCGGGTGTCGGCCAAAAGGGTCCGTGCGGTCTTGAGAAAGCGCGCCGCCGCCGGGACCTCCTCCTGCAGCAGCGTTAACGGCAGCAAAGCACCCGACTCGCTTTGATATAGATTGTGACCTTCGCCCAGGCTGCCCTCCATAAAGGCGCCCAAAGTAATACGCGTCAGGGCCTGATCCCATTGAAAGAGGTTGGCCGGCACATAAGTGTCGGCAAGATCGCTCGCATCCACCCCGAAGAAAACTCCCAGCTCCTCGCACCACGCGCTCAGGCGATCGATATCCAGCTCGCCTTGGGCGCCGGCAATCACAGGGTGAGTCAGGAGGCGCAGGATTTCCGCGCGCGTCGCTCGCCCGAGCGGGAACTTAAGCAGCAGCGCGATCGCCTCCGCCGCGCGGCTTTGGTAAGAACGCCGCCCGGCTACTTCAACTGGAATCGCGAACTGCGACGCGAACACGCTTTCGATCTGCGGCAGATAAGCATCGGCCACCGCATCCGGAACCAGAACCGCCGTCTCGTGGAACCGCACCGGCGAGTTGGCCGTTCCTTCCGCATCGGAAACCAGCCGGAGAATTTCGTTGGCGATGATTTCTACTTCGCGCCGGAGCCCGGGCGCGCCGATGAAGCGAATACTCTTGGGCCGGAGTTCTGACCTCGTCTTTCGGTGGTCGGGGTCGCTACCCGCGCGGACCAAAATGTCTTCTTGCAAACGTGCAAGAAGTGATGCGCCCGTGGCATGGGTAAAGTGCGGCTGAAAATCGCATTGCGTCAGTTCGTTGAGCATCCGGATGTATTCGCGACCCGGCCGTCCCCACAGCTGAAGCGCCCGCGAGTCGCTCGGCGTTGCGAGCTCAAAGGGGTCGTCGCCATCCTCGAGCGCGGTACTGACTTTCTCCGCGCGGTGATGCCAGGTCGAAGCACGGGCCGCCGCAGAATCATCGACGTCTTCCCAAAACTCCATGCACGGGTTCACCGCATACACCAAAAGGTCGGTGAGTCTGCCCATGCGCGCGAAGATTTCCAGGAAAACACGGCCCGGCGATGCCAGACCGAAAATCTGCAGTGCGGGCGGAAGCACGTCCCGCAGGCGATTATCGGGTATCGCCGCGAGCGCCTGCGGGAGAAGCATCCACCGATGCGCGGCGTCAAAGGCCCAGGGGGCGCGCGCGGCTCCCTCGCGGTCGAACACTATGGTCCACAGCGTTCGCTCCCAGAGCTCTTCGTCCGACCTTGCGGGCGAACTGCCCGAGTTCCAAGCGCGGAGCATCCCGCTTCGCGAAATCGAATACTCCTGGAACAGGTGCGCTACCCGGCCGGCCAGCTCGAAGAGCCGCAGTTCCCCTAAAGCGTCATTGGCGGGGTTGGCCGCCGCAAGGTACTCGCGAACCGCTCGCAAGGCGTCGTCGTCGCGCTGCGCTTCGCTGCGCAGGCACTCGAATAGGGCGACCTGCAGCTGCGGAACTTCGAGCACCCGAATACTTGGGTCGGCCTGCTCTGCAATGCTGGCCAGATAACGGCGCAGGAATGGGAACGCGAGGTTTGCCGCGACTCCGAGCCGCTCCGCGATGCCATATTTCGCGAATTGCTCGATCGCGCGGCTGGGAACCATAATTGGCAGCGTCGCGAGCGGATCCCGCCGCTGATGAAGCTCAACCGCCCGCGCCAGCGGCCCAAGCAGATTTTCAAAGCAATTCGCGTAGTGGAGCTGAAGCATCGTCGCATCCGTCGCGCGGCCGCGACGGTCTAGCGTTTGCCGAGAATCCTTTCGCGGTAGGCACGGGCGGCCGCGCGCGATTCCTCCTCGCCCAGGGTCGACATCAGCACGTCGCCGTCGGCGTACGGAGTGAGACCGGCGCTCGCCGCGCGGGTCACCGCGTTCACGTGTTCCTTGGTTATCGCCACCGGCACGGAAGGTTTGGCGATCAATTCGCGGGCTAGCTCTTCGACCTCAGTCACGAGCCGGGCCAGCGGGACCACGCGATTGACGAACCCCAAAGCCTTTGCCTCCGCCGCGCCGAAGCGCCGGCACGTCATGACCAATTCTTTGGTCATGGCCGGCCCGATTTCCCGCACCAGGCGTGGAATTCCACCCCACGAAAGCGGCAGCCCGAGATCGATTTCCGGAATGAAGAACCACGCGTCTTCCGCCACTACGCGAAGATCGCATACCGCGGTGAGCACCACGCCACCGCCGACCGCGTAGCCTTGCACCTGAGCGATGGTTACCGCGCGCATCTGCTCGAGCGCGTCGGCGGCGCGCAGTCCATATTGCCCGGCCTCGCGCCTAAACAACCAACTCTTCTCGCTGCCCAGCTGCCCAGCCGCGGGCGGATCTTTTAGATCCGCGCCGGCGCAGAATGCGCGCCCCACACCGCTCATGATGACGACCCGCAGATCGTGATGGGTATCGAACCAGCGGGCCGCCTCGGCCAGTTCCTGAAGCATCGCGGCGCCGATCGCATTCAATCGGTCCGGTCGATTGAGCGTGAGCCGCCCGAGGGGGCCTTCGACCTCGGCTTTAATCGTCTGAAATTCGTGAGTATCCATCATGTACCTTTGGATGAATGGTTTTCTCTAAATATGCGCCCCCGCGACCAGGTACAACCGCCCACCATAACCTTCCGCCCCTTTGCGCGGTTAGCTTACGTGATGACGTCGTCCGGTCCCCATTGTACGCTTGCCCCCGAGCCTTTGGACGGAGGTGCCCTGGGATGAGCGAGACAACAATTCGACCGGCAATCGCGGGAGACGTGGAGTTCGTCGCATGGACCATTCAGGCGGCCATGCGCTCCCACCTTAAGAAAGGTTGGTTTGACATCCTGCTGGCGCGGCCCGAAGCGGAGTGTCTCGAGTTTGTTCGCCGGCTGGTTCTCGCCAAGACCCCTTCATGGTGGCACCACTCACTGTTCTTGATCGCGGAAGTCGATGGCAAGCCGGCGTCGGCGCTGTGCCGGTTTAGAGCCGGCGAAGGATATCCTTTGTCCGAGAAAGCGATGACGGAAGTGGTTGCCAGTTACCAATGGAGCGAGGCGGAACTCAAGGCGATGTGGCAGCGGGGCGCCTATGCTTTCACCTGCATCCTGCCAGGGGACGACAACCGCTGGACCATCGAGAATGTCGCGACGCTGCCGGAGTTTCGGGGCCGGGGACTCGTCGGCATCCTCATAGAACACGCGCTCGTCGAAGGGCGCAGGCGAGGATTCAGCGAGGCTCAAATTACCTTTCTCATCGGCAACGACCCGGCCGAGCGCGCGTATGCAAAAGCCGGATTTACCTTCGAGGCCGAAAAGCGTCATCCGGATCATGAAGCGGCCTGTGGGTCACCCGGTCTGCGCCGATTCACGCGCAAGCTGTGAGCCGTGCGCAGAAACCAGGAGCCAAGATGTTGAAATTCGATCACCTGGCGCTGCCGGTGGCGAACTGCAAAAGGTCTCGCGATTGGTATCTGAAAACTCTGGGATTCAAAGTCGAGTTCGAAAATCCCAAGACCAAAACCATCGCCATCCAGGATCAAGCGGGATTCACGATTTTCCTGAACCAGGTTGCAGACAAGATTGCAGGGGCAAAATGCACCCTGGTCATTCAGGTCAAGGATGTTGATCGCAAACATCGCGAACTTGTGCGCAAGGGCATCAAGTTCATGAATGCCCCGCAGAAGCTGATGTGGGGATACGGCGCCGAGCTGACCGACCCCGACGGCTACCAGATCAATTTGTGGGACAAAGTCAGCATGCGCACCAAGAGCGGGAGCTAACCATCGCAACCCAGCCCAACCTGACCCGCACCGTCCAGAGCATCGAGAACGGGATCGCCGCGAACCTGCATCTCGGCGCGCAGCTCTACGTATCGCGCAACGGTCGGACGATTGCGGATCTTGCTCTCGGCGAGGCGCGCCACGGAGTACCGATGCGCCCCGACCACCTGACGCTGTGGATGTCAGCGACCAAACCGGTAACCGCGGTGGCGATTGGCCAGATGCGGGATAAAGGCTGGCTCGCATTCGATGACCGGGTCGCGAAGTACATTCCCGAGTTCGCAATCAAAGGCAAGGGGCCGATCACTATCCGCCACGTCCTGACCCACACCGGCGGATTTCCGAGAGCGGTCGGCCCGTGGAGGTATGATCCCTGGGAGAAGATCATCGCGGAGATCTGCGATGCCCCGCTGGAACCCGGATGGATACCCGGTCGCGATTGCGGGTATCACGTCGCCTCAGGTTGGTATGTGCTGGGCGAAATTGTTCGCCGACTCGATGGGCGCCCTTATCATCGCTACGTGCGGGAAGCGATTTTCGAACCGCTGGGCATGAACGACTCGTGGCTGGGCCTGCCCGTTGATCGTTACGATGATTTCAGCGAGCGCATCGTGCCGATGCACTTTGCCGATGGCAACGCGCTACCCATCCCTCACATGTACAAATACTTTCGCGACGCTCCTGAGGCGTTGGCGAATTGCCGCCCCGGGGGGAACGGCCGCGGCCCGATTCGTGAGTTGGGCCGTTTCTATGAAGCGTTGCTCGAGGGAGGCCGCAACATCATAAGCAGGGAGACGATCGAAACTCTGACCGCCCGCCATACAGTTGGACTCAAAGATCGAATTTTTAATTTTCCGCTCGACCGCGGATTGGGGTTCGTAATCGATTCCAAACAATACGGCCCCGCAGCCGCCTGGTACGGAAGCCGTTGCTCGGCGCGCGCCTTCGGCCATGCGGGCTACGTATCCTCGGTAGGCTTTGCCGATCCCGAATATGGTCTTGCGATCGTCCTGGTCTTCAACGGCATGCTGGATGCGGCGCCGGCGAGGCACGACGCGAGAATCAGCGCCGCCATCGATGCTGTCTACGAGGACCTGAAACTCGGCTGATTGGTTTCCGGCTTCACGCCCACCCCGCCCGCCGTGTTTGCGGGAGTGGCTTCGATTGCCGAGGCGATGTCCCGCGACAGGCGCCCGAGCGCCCGGCTCATCGCCGCAGCGGAATCAGAGGTGTCACCCGGCTTGGCCGTCTCCGTGTAGGTGGAATCACGTACGATCAACAGCTTTCCGGTTCCGTTCAGCACCTGCCAATGAGCAGTCAGATCAACCTTGCCGTCTTTGTCGCTCTCGAACCGGTACACGTTGACCTTGATCTGGTAGTCCACGAGCGTGGTGTTGTACCAGGGGTAAAACGTTATGCGCTGAGTTCCCAGGTCGGAAGAAAGGTTCTGGGCGAGTACCCGGGTAAAATCGGAGTCCAAGGGCTCGGCCCAGCGGTCCTGGCGCGACAATTCGAGCCGGTTCGGTGCGACGCGGGTGACGACCTCCTGTCGATCGAGGTACGCGGGCATCTTAATCGGGCCGAGTCCGACCAGGATCTGGCGCGAACCTGCGCTCGCCGGGTCGGCACCCACCGGAGAGAGCACGAAAAACTTCGAGTCGTCGCGCCGGGGCGAGAGGCAACCCGCGATCGTAATCGTGCACAGTGCAAGGACTATTATGTGTTGTCTCATTGGCCGCCGTCTCCTTCGTAGCGGCCGCGTATCACCGAGCTTGGATTGCGCTGCAGGTAGTCGGTCAGCTGGCGCAGCGAGCGGGCGGCATCACTGGTCTGCTCGAGGGTTTCGGTGAGTTGATAGTCCACTGGAGAGCCGGGTCCCAGCACGCTTCGCACCGCGACCAGCGTCTCCTGGGCCTGTTCCAGGGCGGCCCGTGCTGACGCCGTGGTCTTGCGCAGATCTTCCGCCGCTGGCCCGACCTGCTTGTTCAGGTCATCACTTGTTTTTTTGATGCTTTGCGCGGTCCCGTTCAAGCTGGTCGCGGCCTGGTCCAGGGATGCGATGGTCTCGCGGACCTGACGGGACTTCACCAGGTCGTTGATCGAAGTTGAGGTCTGGGTGAGGCTCTTTGTCAGCGCTTCGAAGTCAACTTTTTCAAGCGCGGCCATGATCCGGATGATCGCGGTCTGTGCCTGCTCGAGCGGGGTCGGGACCGTCGGAATTTCCGGATAGGGGGAGTTGCGCCCAAGGTAGAACTTGACCGGCGTGTCGGGATGCATGTCGAGGTCGATGAAGGCGATCCCGGTCAGCATGCTTTCGGTCTTAAGTTCGCCGCGCAAGCCCAGTTGGATGGCAGCGGAGATCTGCTTGGGATCGTCTAGATCTAGTTCGGCGCCGCGCGCGAACAGTTTTCGCGAGTCAAGCTGAATTATAACCGGGATTCGTATCTGCGCGCTCTGCTGAATACCGCCAGCACCGAGGCCGCCGAGGCTCAACAGGATGTTGGTTACCGATCCGACTTCAACCCCGCGAAACTTGACCGGGGCTCCAATGCTGAGGCCGTTCACGTCGCTGCTGAAAAACATGACGAACTTATGTTGACGCGTGAACAGGTGGCTTGATCCCAGCCCGATGACGATGGCGATTACGATTGCGAGGGCGCCCAGTACGAAGGCCCCGACCATAGTTGGATTGGCTCGTTTGCCCATTCACTCACCTGGATGTTCGTCTTCGGCAGCGCGCGTCAGGAAGCGATGTACCTTCGGGTCCGGCGAATGCGCCAACAACTCCTTGGGGTTACCACTGGCTATCATGGTCCGTGTCTCGGCATCGAGAAAGATGCTGTTATTCGCGATGGTGAAAATGCTCGGAAGTTCGTGCGTAACTACCACTACCGTCGCCCCGAGTCCGTCACGCAATTCCAGGATCAGATCGTCAAGCAGGCGCGAGCTAATCGGGTCGAGGCCAGCCGACGGTTCATCGAAGAACAGCACCTCCGGATCGAGCGCCATGGCGCGCGCCAGCCCGGCACGCTTCTGCATGCCGCCACTTATCTGGCTTGGATAATAGTCTTCGAACCCGCGCAGCCCGACCAGCGCCAGCTTGATCGAGGCGATCGCATTAATCTCCCTGGGCGACAGATCGGTGAACTCTTCGAGCGGAAGACCGACGTTTTGCGCCAGCGTCATGGAGCTCCACAGCGCACCCCCCTGATAGAGCACGCCAAACCGTCGCAACATCCGCTCGCGGGCCTCGGGCGGCGCTTTGGTGAAGTTAAAATTTTCGTAGAAAATCTCACCGGTGGCGGGTTCCAGCAGTCCAATCAGATGATTGAGCAGTGTGCTCTTGCCGCAGCCGCTGCCGCCCATGATCACGAACACGTCGCCCCGCTTCACCGTGAAGTTGAGATTGCGCATCAGCACGAAATCGCCGAATGCCATCGTGAGGTCCCGCACGATTATGTGCGGCTCGCCCACTACCCCAGGGGTTACCGCGGAGCGGGTTGTGTTCGTGCTCACTGGTCAGATCCCCAGCAGGTTGAATAGGAAGGCCATAATGCCGCAGGCAACGACGTTCCACACGATTCCGGTCACCACCGCCCGGGTGGCAGCGTCGCCGACCGCCGAGGAGCTGCTGCCGCTTTGGAAACCCCGCAGGCATCCCGAGATTGCGACTATTACGCCATAGACCATCGCCTTGAAGAGACCGCCAAACAGATTGCCGAGAGTCAATGCGTTCCAAGCTTCGCGCAAGAAGGTCGACAGTGCGAGCTTGAGCATTGCCACTCCGACGAAGGCTCCTCCCATCACCCCAAAGACATTCGCGAACACGCACAGCAGCGGCATCATCAGGATGAGTGCGACTATGCGCGGCAGCACCAGAAATTCCATCGGCGAAATTCCCATGGTCGTGAGCGCGTCGATTTCCTTGGTTACCTTCATGGTCCCGAGCGCCGCCGCGTAGGCGGCCCCGGTCCGGCCGGCCATAATGATCGCGGTCATCATCGCGCCCATCTCCCGCACCATGCCTATCGCAACCAGGTCCGCCACGTAGATTTGTGCGCCGAATTGCTGGAGTTGTACCGCGCCCATGAATGCCAGGATGGTTCCAACCAGGAAGCTGATCAGCGCCACGATGCCGAGGGCGTTGACGCCGGCGTCCTGGATTTCGATCATCAGGTCGCTGTTCCGAAAGCGGGCCTGGCCTTTGAACATCCGTCCGATCGCGATCACCACGCTACCCAGAAAGGCGAGGAAATCTTCGCTGCCCTCGGCGTAGTTGATGGTCGCGGTCCCAACCCGCTGGAGCAGTGGCGCAGATTGCGCCTTTACCCGCGCGTCCTTTTTCTCGGGTACCGCTTCGGCCAGCTCGACCAGCCGCACCAGCCCCTCAGGCAGGCCGTCAAGGGCGACGGGAATGTTGCGCGATCGGCCCAGTTCGGTGGTGCGAGCCACAAACGTGAGCAGGCCGCTATCCCAGGCACCCAGCCGGCTCGTCTCGAACCCAATGCTTCGGGGTTTAGTCTGATTGACTTCGTGCAGCACCCGCCCCACCGATGGAAGCCCGTGATGCATCCGCCAGCTTCCGACGAGGTGGATGATCAGTGACGAATCTCGCGAGAGCTCGAAGCTCAGGTCCGTCACCTGTTCTGTGGCTGCTTCAGCTTCCATTCAACCCGTGGGAGTTCCCCTCTTTTGCCAAAAATTCGCGGACTGCCGGGCCACCGCCCTCAATCCCTTGACTTTATACCACGCCAATTATGGTCAGAAGAGGCTATCAGGGAGTTTTTTGATCTTGACCCGGGACTATACTCCAAGGTTTATGGTTGTAAACCAATGACCATCGGACGGCTAGCGCGCAGGACAGGTGTCAGCGTCGATACCCTGCGCTTCTACGAGCGCAAAGGCTTGATAGTGCAGCCGCGGCGCATGCTATCCGGCTATCGAAACTACTCGGACGACGTGATTGACCGGCTGCGCTTTGTGAAGGACGCGAAAGGGTTGGGCTTCTCTCTGCGTGAGATCCAGGAACTGCTCATGCTGCGAGTAAAATCGACCCGGGAATGCGGACCCATTACCCGCAAGGCGGAGGCCAAGCTTTCCCAAATGATGGAAGAAATCGCGCGCCTGCAACGGCTGCGGCGCACGCTGTGCAAAATGATCCGCGACTGCCACGGATGCATCGATCCAGGTCGCCGTGCCAACCGAGGACTTATATGCAACAAGTAACGATTTTCACCAACCACGGCTGATCGGCGTGCCACGCGGCGATGAGCCTTCTCTCGCAGCACGGCATTCCGTTCGTGGAACGGAACATCGGTGACGATCCCGCAGCCCACGACGAGCTTAACAACGCCGGATTCCGCGCCGTCCCGGTAATTCAGGTAGGCGACCAATCGGTGGTCGGGTTCAGTCCGGTCCAACTGCGCAAGCTGCTCGGTATCTGACCTGCGGTCTTGGCCGAGCTCTTGTTCCGAGTGGTCCCCCTCCCGTTGCAGCGGTGTTTTCCTGCCGGGATTCGATCTACCGGTCAAACCACTTCGGGTTGTTGATCGCCAGCGCATCGTGCAGTGATTGGCTGATATGAGTGCGCAGTTTCGGATCAACTAGGGTGACCGCGCCGTCGCGAATCTTCTGGGCGAGCTCGCGGCTGAGCTCCTCGACCTCGCCATCGTGACCGAGCAAGGCGCCGAGCCGTTTCCGCTCGGCGGAGGCTTGCGCGCCGCGCAGTTCCAACTCGCGCCGAACCGTGTTGAGCACGTTCGCGGTCACCCGGGTTTTGAATCGATGGTAGCCGGTCAAGGTTGGCATCAACTCTTCTTCCAGATATTTGATCGCGGCCTGGAGCAGAATGGTCGCTTTCGGTGTACTTAGTGGCATGAGAAATTGCCGTGGCTAATCGCGGCCCTCGAGTAGTTCGTAAAAATCCCACAGTGGTTCTTCGATCCGTCTTCCGATCGCACAGCGCTCGACTCCCATCTCCTCGACTCCGCGCATGCCCAGGCGAAGGCATCCCGCGGCCCATTTGACGCTGCCGAACGCTTCCCAGAAGCGGACATGTGCCGGGTCGACACTTTGGCCGCCGGCCTTCTCGTAAGCCGCGAACAGATCCTCGCGCCTGCCGAATCCACCCACCGGATACTTGCCGCCAAAGCGCCAGGTCTTGACGCACAGCCACCCGAGATCCTGCATCGGATCGCTGGCTTGGCCGATTTCCCAATCCAGAACCAGCCGGATGCCGTCGTTCTCGCCCACGATCATGTTGCCGATGCGGAAATCTCCGTGCACTACCGTGCGCCGCGCTTGCCTAGGCACATTGTCCGCCGCCCATCGTAGGCCCCACTCGATCGCCGGGAGATGCAGGTCGTAGAAGTCGACCACCTTACGCTGCGCGTCGATCATCTCTTCGGCGGTTTGGCCCTTGAGAAACGGGACTTCAGAAAGCGGGATGCTGTGAATCCGGGCGAGGATCTCTCCCGCCTGTTGCGTCATTTTCGCGCGCGCCGGCGCGAATGTCGCCTCGCGCAGAATTTTGGGCGCCAGGGTCTCGCCGTCGACTCGCTCGGTTATGTAGCCGGGCCCCAGCCCATCCGAGGTCTCCAGAATCGCGCGGATCTTGGGCGCGGGCACGCCGGCCTTCACCGCCGCGATCATCAGCCACGCGCCTTCCTCTGCGGTCGGATGCGGCGAGATTTCGGCGAGCGGATGCGGAACATCTTCCGGCGCGGCCGCCGACAGCTGCATGATCAGTCTCTGCCGGCTGCCGCCGACATCGGCATCAAACGACCAGGTGGTTCGGTTCGCGCCTCCGGTCAACTGCTGCAAATCATAAACGGTCCCGGGCGCGCCCATGTGACGCGCTATCGCGCGCTGGAGCAAAGTTGCGGTGGAATCGTTACCCATCGATGATCGTTGATTGCTCCTTCACCAAGACGAAGACGCTCAACCCTCCGCAGGGACCCGCCCGTCTTTAAAGAACCCGAACAGGTACTGCGCCACCCGCCGCATCTGGATTTCCTCGGAGCCTTCGGTAATTCGATAGCGGCGATGATGTCGGAAGATGTGCTCGAAGGGCTTGTGGCGCGAGTATCCGATCGCGCCATGAACCTGCATCGCGCGATCCGCCGCGTTACACACCAGCCGGTTCGCCCGGTAGTTGCACATCGCCACCTTGTCAGAGATTCTGAGCGCCACCTCGGGTTTGGGCATCCGGTCCATCTGCCACGCGGTCTTGTGGATGAGCGTCCGCAGCATCTCGGCTTCGGTATGCAGCTCGACCAGCGGCCACTGGATCGCCTGGTTGACCGCGAGTGCCTTGCCAAACGGCTTGCGCTCCTTGGCGTATTTCACCGACTCGTTGATGCAAAATTGCGCGGCGCCCAGCGACGAGGCCGCCTGCCGGATGCGGTTTTCATGCACGAAGTGCTGCGCGACCGCAAGTCCGTTTTCCGGATCGCCCAGATGCTCGCCCGCGGGCACGTAAATGTCCTTGAACGACACGCGCGGATGGTCGGTCGGCATATTGAAGGTCCACAGATACTCTTCGATCTTGAAGCCCTCGCTCTTGGTCGGAACGATGAAACAGGTGATGCCGCGCGGACTCCCGTCCTTGCCCGAGGTGCGCGCGAAAATGAAGTCGTGAGTTGCCACGTGCAATCCGGTGTTCCACATTTTGGCGCCGTTGATTCGCCACCCATCGCCGTCGCGAGTCCCGCGCGTTTCCATCCAGGTCGCATCCGAGCCGTGATTCGGCTCGGTCAGTCCGAAAGCGATTCGAATCGAGCCATCCAGAATACCGGGGATGAACTTCTTCTTTTGCTCCTCGGTGCCGAAGTCGCGAAACATCAGTACCGTCGGCAGGTTGCCGACGATGGAGCTTTCGTTTTGCAGGTCGTTGTGCAAGCCGAGCCCCTTGGCGGCCAGGTATTCGCGGATAATTGCCATTCCAAGGTTGGTTCCGTCCTTGCCCCCGTATTCCTTGGGCAAGGCGTAGCGCCAATGCCCCGCCTTGTCGGCTCGCTTGCGCATCTCGACCAGGAGCGCTTCCCATTCGTGGCGCGGAAGCCCATCGCGCTCGAAATCGGTGCGCGCATACTCGCGGCGGTGGTCGAAGAAGCGGATGTTGTCGTTCTCGCGCTCAAGCGGTTTGATTTCCTTTTCGATGAAGGCGTCGAGTTCCTTCAGGTAGGCCTGGATATCGGCGGGAATTTCGAAATCCACGGTGGTTCTCCTTTGCTTCCGCAGAGTCCTTGATACGAGCTAAACGGGCGTTTAACAAAAGGGCAAATCTAGCAGAAGCGCAAGAGTTAACGGTAACGGGGGACGTGATAGAGTCCGCTGCGGGAGAAGCATTAATGCCTTATCAAACCATCCTCTATGAGGTCGCAGACAATACCCTGACTATCACTCTCAATCGCCCCGAGAAGCTAAACGCATTCACCGGCGTGATGATGAATGAGATGATCGACGCATTTGGCCGGGCCGACGCGGACGACAACGTCCGCGCGATCATCGTAACTGGCGCGGGGCGCGGCTTCTGCGCCGGTGCCGACCTGTCGGCCGGGGCCAACACCTTCAACTACGAAGCTCGCGAAGATCGCCCGGATCGCAAACCGCACCTGAAGCCCGATGGCACCGTCGATTGGAGCCACGAATCGATTCGCGACGGCGGCGGCCTGCTGACGTTGCGGATCTTCGATTGTCTGAAACCGGTCATCGCGGCGGTGAACGGTCCCGCGGTCGGGGTGGGGGTAACCATGCAGCTTGCGATGGACATCCGGCTGGCCTCGGAGAACGCGCGGTTCGGCTTCGTGTTCGCGCGCCGCGGTTTGGTCCCGGAAGCGTGTTCAAGTTGGTTTCTGCCACGCATCGTCGGAATTTCGCAGGCCCTCGAATGGGCGTTTAGCGGACGCGTGTTTTCCGCGCAGGAAGCGCTCGAAGGTGGACTGGTGAAAAAACTTTACAAGCCCGACGAACTGCTCCCGGCCACCCGCGCGTTGGCCCGAGAGATCGCCGACAACACCTCGCAGATCTCGGTCGCGCTGATCCGCCAGATGTTCTGGAAAATGCTCGGCGCGGACCATCCGATGGAGGGACACAAGATCGATAGCCGTGGCATCTACGCGCGCGGCTCATCGGCCGACGCGCGCGAAGGGGTCATGTCATTTCTGGAGAAACGAGCGCCCCATTTCTCCGATCGCGTATCGACCGGAATGCCCGCCTATTTCCCGTGGTGGACCGAGCGCAAGTTTAGCTGAGTAATCCACCAGGGGAGGGTGCTGCGCGGTGCCACCAGGCTTTGCAGCATCTTCGTCTTCTCCGTGACACCTTGCCGGTTGCGCGCGCGAGCTCCTCAAAGGGGCAAAGCATAAACAGCGGCACCCGGGTAAGCGCATCAGCATCAGTGCACTGCGCGGGATTTGCTCCCCGTTTCTAACAGACTAGGTATAGCCGCTTCATGATCGCGGCTCCGGTACCGATTTCGTAAAAAGGTGAACGACCGACTCCGCTCGCCAGAATTGGGCGAAGCCATTGGGTTGGACGGGCGCCAACGCGGGACGTCGTGACGGCTTCGCGGCTACACACGGGAGGGACGATAAGCTCGCATGCCTGTCCGCGCGTCGTGCCACGCACGTCCTTCGCTGCACCGAGGGCCATCGGCCAAACGGCCTTACGGCGCTTGCTCTACTGGCACA
The DNA here is from genome assembly GCA_036495685.1 of Candidatus Binataceae bacterium. Taxonomy (NCBI): domain Bacteria; phylum Candidatus Binatota; class Binatia (SeqCode); order Binatales (SeqCode); family Binataceae (SeqCode); species Binataceae bacterium (SeqCode). The sequence continues at coordinate 54,993 of DASXMJ010000029.1, forward strand.
CGGCAACGGCGTCAACCGTATACCACTGAATTAGAATCCACTCGCGCATATAGAGCTGGGTCTGTGCGTTGGTAAGCTTACCCTGGCACTGTGACACGAGCTGCGAGTTGGCGGCTTCGGTTATACCGTCCGGGGTAGTGAGGTGAAGTATGCCGTAGTCGCCCGTCGATACCCGCACGGTCTGCCCGCTCCCCGCACGGTT
>DASXMJ010000030.1 GCA_036495685.1 Candidatus Binataceae bacterium
AGGCCCGTCCGTTACGCACCACCAGAGCGTGCCCTTGTTCGTCGCGCGCGTCGCGATGACGCTCCACGTAATCGGCAGACTCGGCCTGGAGCGCCGCCATCAGCATCCGCCGCGCTCCCTCGCGTGCGATCTCGTCCAGCAAACCCTCCCCGCGCACTTCCCCTGCATCCCGGTTCTCGATTACCTTCAACATCGGTGGCGTCCTCCTTCCACCCGGCTCCCACCGGGCGTTGCGTGTGGTTACGCGGAAGGGTACGCCGCCTTTTTCATGCCGTCATCTGATCCACAACTGTCGGTGATAGCTCTTTCACCGCGACAGCCAAGGTCTCCGCTGCACATCTTCCTCTTGGGCATTTCTCTGTGCGTGGTCTATATCGCCGACTGTGCCACAGGATTTTGATGCCGGAGGCGGACTCGAACTCTCACGGACCGTTCGGTCCAGGGGATTTAAACTTCGAGGGAATACAGTTGGCCCGCGACCGAGCTGAATAGAAACGTACATTAACGATTCCACAGAAGTGCATGGTGACCGCCTGTGTGCCCCCACTGGGGCTGCGGCTCATCGAATTGGGGTGTGCCCGCAACTCTAGCTGAATAATTTGGTTGCCTTATAAATGGCGTGAGAGGATATGAATATTTCTTGGTCGCACCAGGAGATCAAAATATGCCAACGGTAACCCAAGTGCTTACAGTCCAGCCTGCTCCGGGCAAATTCCAACAATGCCTTGAACTCGGACGGAAGTGGAAAAAGATTCGCGAACGAGCCGGAGCCAAAGAGCGGATGTATACAAATACCGGCGGCGCTCTCTTTATTGTTATCGAGACGCCAGGCTGGAAGGAGTTCGGCGAGATAATCGCCAAGGTCCGGGCCGACCGAGACGCGCAAGCGCTTCTGGCGGAGATGCAATCGAATTCCAGCCCAGTCGGAACGATCGTGAATGTCGATTTGGTTGAAGAGGTTGATTGAACTGTCGGCAACAATAATAGGGTGAGCGCGCGGCCAAGCACTTATTTCGCGTTCCCCTGGCTGCTCCTGGGTATCCGCGGATCACTTCGCGCTGAGTACTCACTTTCCTGTAAATTGAAGCACCTAGCAGTTGTTCTGCTAGACAGCAGTCAGCTAGAAAACCCCGGAAGCCTTGCAGTTTCCTGCGCCAAGAGATCTCGTGTGGGAAACGATGGGCGCGCTGATTCGCTACCCTCCTCTTCTGATCCCGCTGGTTCTTTGCGATACCGACTAGGCCGTTTTCGAATACAGCACCGCCCTTTTGCGCGAAGGGCTATCAGAGGCTCGCCGCCAATTCGTTGGTGGAGACGGGAGGGTCCTTTGCCGGCCCGTCCATTGAGAAGCACCGAAACCGCATCCGGCCGCGTCGCTTATCGACATCGCCTCGAATGTGTCACGCCGTCACATAGCCCGCTGCGTGATTAATGTCGCGCCAGGGTCGATGCTGACAGTTCAACTCCATGCGGCGGGATGGCTACCGAGTTTGGCCGGCGGCCGATCCCATCGCGGCGGCGTCGCCGACATCCGAGCGATCGGGCCGAGTCGTTTAAGCGCGCCCCAGGCAGTTTGCATCTCGATCATCCAGGGCGTGATTTCCGCCGGATCCACCCGGGTGTGGAACCGCGTCAGCGGCGACGCGCGAAAGCGACATGATCCACATCGCGGTACGCGTGAGAGATACGCGGACGTGCCAGCTTCCACCCTCGCTTGCCCGCCGCGCGAGCGCGAGCATCGCGCCCGCCGCGCCGAGATATCCGGTCGTATAGTCGTTTAGCGCCGCGCCCACGAGCGCCGGATGTTCGGAGCCTGAATGCTCGAGCGCCATGCCGCTCGTCGTCTGCGCCAACTGCTCCCATCCGGGACGCCCCGTCCACGGACCCTCGTGGCCGTAACAGTTGATCGACACAACAACGATCCCGGGCCGCATCTGGGCGAGAGCCTCAGCACTAAAGCCACGCCGCGTGAAAGCTCCGAGACGGTAGCCCTGCGAGAACACGTCAGCTTCGCGAGCCAACGCACGAAGCCGCTCGGCATCTTCATTGCGATCCAAATCGAGATAGCAGGAGCGCTTGCCCGGGTTGGTGTCGATCACGAACGGTTCGACGAACGGCAGGTGCGGCCCGCGGATGTGCAGCACATCGGCGCCATGCTCGGCCATCGTCCGCGCGCATGTTGGACCCGCGAGCACGCGAGTCAAATCGAGCACGCGCACGCCGCTAAGTGGCCGCGCTCCGGACTCGGCCGCACGGAGTCTGGGGAGCGGCACGGGCGGCGCATCGCCGATTTTGAAAATTTCGATCGGCGGAACGTTACCGAGTGCGATTCCCTGCGGCTGCTGCCGCCATTCGTCCGCGCTCCTCAGCCTCACGCCGCAGCATCCACGCTCGGCGAGCGCGTCTTCGAGCGCCTGCGCGTCCCAGGTGGCGACGGTACGTGCGATTGCGTCCGCGTCGTCGGCGCATCCGAGCAGCGCGAGCGTGCCCTCCCGGGAGCGAAAACCGCCGTGCAGATGAATCCAGCGGCCGTCACGTCCACGATAGAGCGCAGTGGTCGCGAGCGAGCCGCGCTCAAAAGCCACGCCGCTAACGCGCTGATACCCAAAGGAGAGCAAAGACGCCGCGGCAGCGCGCACATCGATCCTGATTTGCTGCGGCGCGCCGCCGCGAAGACACCACAGATCGGCCGCTGACGAAGCTGCCGCTCCGAGCGCAGCGGCGGCTGCTTCGCCGGCGCGAAAGCAGGTCGGATAAACAGGATCGTGCCCCGCGAAGCTGACCTCATGCTGCGGCGCGCGAGCATCGCGTCCTGCCCCGGCTTGAAGAGCGTCCATCCAGTGCGCAAGCTGTGATCGCTGATCGTTCATCGCATGTCGTCTAGCGCCGAGGTTCGGCAAGCGCGGCTTTCGATTCTGCAAGCGCGGCTGATGCTTCCTTAGCGACCCGGGTGCTGTCAAAAAAGCGTGGGTTCGCCTCGCCCCAGAACTTCACCGGATTCGTAAACATGAAGTCGCGAAAATCATCAGCGGTGATAAGCTCATCTTCGACCAGCTCGTAGGCTTCAGGTACGACCTCCTTCATGTCAGGCACGTCGAAATGGCCGATATCCGACCCGAACAGGACCTTGAGCTGCGCGCGGTAGGGATTGGCCTTGCGATTGAAAGCGTAGGCGTTGGCCGGGTCGTCGGCCTCGCATCCAAAGTAGAAGTTGTTGACGAACAGATCGCGGATATCTTCGGGACGCTTGATGCCGCAAGCCGAATAGTCGTCCAGATCGTCAATTCCGCCCGTTCCTCCCGCGCTGTGTTCGGATGCGAGCGCCGCGTCGAGATCTTTCACATCACCGGAGAGCCAACTGCCACCATACATGTCGATCAGCTTGATCAACAGCGCTCGATCGAGGTTGGCGGGATTTACTTCCTCCAGCGCAGCACGATTGCGTTTCTTCCAGTGGCCGATCAGATCGGCGTAGAGTCCGCACGCCCATCCTACGCCGCCTTCGAGAAATCCCATCTTGAGCGCGGGAAAGCGCCGCGTCACTCCGCCGAGGAACATCGCCTTGCACACTGCTTCGCTCGCCGCGGCGAAGTGACCAATATGGTTATAAACGAAGTTGGTGGGTGACAGGCGAAGGCCCACACCTCGCGATCCCGAATGAAAGGTCGGTGAAATTCCTAGCTCGACGCACTTGGCCCACACTGGATCGTAATTGTACTCACTATCGAGACCGAGCATGTCGAGCCACAGGGCGTGATGTGGCACCGACCCCTTCTCCGCATAGGCGGGAACCGGGCGGCGCATGAGGCTCGCCATCATCACGACTTTCAGTCCAAGAGTTTTCACAACGTGCTCGAGTTCCTCGATCGCCTCCTCCGGCGTGTGCATGGGGATGACGGCGGCTGGCGTCATGCGATCGGCGAACTCGTGGAAGTACTCGGCAACAAAGTTGTTGAACGCGCGGCACGTCGTGCGCCGCGTCTCCCCGTCCTGATGGAACGCGACGCCGAGGCCCGAGGTCGGATAGAGCACGGTGAAGTCGATCCCGAACTCGTCCAGCCGCTCATAGAGCAGCCGCGGCATCAACTCAGTTGCGCGGTCGAGAGTATTGCGCGTCGGCACCGCCCAGAATGCCTCCTGCGCGCGATGCGTTCTCTTGCGCTCGGCGGGTGTTTCCTTGAGGGCCCTAGTGACGTAGTGATTGAAAGCGAAGAAGCCGTCGACGGCGCGCTGGCCGCCGTGCTTTTTCAACTGCTCGCTGATGATTGGCGCGAATTCGAGCCAGTGGCCGTCGGCGTCGACTATTGGATGCTTCAGACCGGCGCGAATTTTCCGAGCGTCGGAACTTCCATTGCTAGACATCTCAGTGCCTCCATCGTTGTGACGCGGCGATCGTTACATCCCACACGGCGGCGGGTTCAACTCTCATGATGCCGATCACTTCCATACTCGATGGGTGATGTCGGCTGACAGCCTTAGCTTCTGTACCCGCGTCGAATAGTTTATTGGACCGGAACGAAACCCCAAACGCTACCAGAGTCGGGGGGGCCCCGGTGCTCGGCCGACCACAATGGGCGGATCTCGGGGGCCCCCTACTGCGCCCGTTTTTTGAACTAGTGGATGTCCAGTGGGCGTCAAGCTGATCTAAAGCCACTCCATCAACGTCGCGCATGCGGCCTAACTGCTTGATTTCATTGATGCCGGGCGCGAGACTAGAATCCGCATGAATCTTTCGGTCCAGAAGATTTTAAGTTCGATGGAATGTTGTTCGCGCACGTCCGCACCCGATTTTTCCGAATTATTCTGAAGAGGCCGCACTCCTCCAGCGTCCGTGAAATCCGCCCGTATCCATACCGGTGGCTGTCAAAGTGGCTGTCAGAACCTCCGCAAAACCAGCGCTAAAACACTATGCCGGGACGAACGCCGCATGAGTACACTCTGCCGTCCATCACAACTAGGCTGAGGTCGCAGGGAACGGCTCGCCGCTTTGACGGGATGGGTCTGTTGCTGGAGCCGGATTAGCGTTAAGGCACCGCATCCCCCGACTGGGGACAAATGTTACTCGCGGCGGGCCGGCTCGAGCACGCGTGATCGCCGACAGGCAAGGTGCGGGTCTCTGATGCTGGGCGATCTACAACCGGTTCACCGAAGGATTCAGACACCGCCGTCCTGAAGGACGCCGAGACACTGCTGGACGAGTTGAGCAGTCCGCCCTAAGCGTCCTTTGCAACACCGGGCCCAATTTTGACGCAAGCTCCGACTCGGATCCTTCTTGAGCGCTGGCAGGTCGCAACTAATTCGTGCACGCTAGTCTGCGTCGATGATTCGCCCTTGTTGGAGGTGTCGAGTGTTCAGAGGAAGTTGTCTATGCGGCGCGGTCGCCTTCGAGGCCGAGAGTCCCTCGGAATTTCGCTACTGTCACTGTTCGCGGTGCAGGAAATCGCGCGGCTCCGCCTTTGCTGCGAACATGTTTGTGCGGCCCGAAGATTTTCGGTGGCTGCGTGGACAGGATGAAGTGAGCAAGTTTCGGATGCCAAACACGCAGCGATTCGGAAACTGGTTCTGCCGAGTCTGTGGCAGTCCGGTTCCTCGTGATGTGCCAGCCTTGAATGTAGTTCTGATTCCGGCAGGTTCGCTCGATGACGATCCCGGAGTGCGCCCTGGCTATCACATCTTCGTAAACTCTAAGGCTGCATGGGAAGAGATATCAGACGCGCTGCCCCGGCACCCCGAATATTCAAACTAGGCGGCTACACGACCATCTGCCCACCGGGATCCAGTTTGACTCCGCGTCTGCGATCGGTTCCTTCTCACCCGCGGGCGGTCGCGGATGGTCTTGTCTAGGTACCAGGAAAGCGGCAAACCCCATTCGGGGAGTCGGCAAGCCACGGTTAACAACGACCGAGTGGAGAACCACGGGAGGACGAGGCCGTGACTGAGGAGAGATCGGGCGGATGTCAGTGCGGGTATCTTAGATACGAGGTCACTAAGAGACCAGTTGGTCTCGCGGTATGCCATTGCACGGAGTGCCAGCGGCAATCTGGGAGCGCCTTCGGCTTGAGTCTCGGCATCCCCGAAGGCGCATTCCGTCTGACTTCCGGCACGCTGAAGACGTTCGCAGTGGTTTGCGACAGCGGGCGCCGGAAAACCTGCGCCTTCTGTCCGGAGTGCGGCACACGCATCTATCATCAGACGGTGAACGGCATGAGCTTGAAAGCAGGCACCCTTGACGACACTTCCTGGCTCAGACCCGATGCTCACTACTGGACGATGCGCAAGCACCCCTGGGTTACTATCGCAGAAGGAGTCCGCAAGTTTTCTGATGACGGGTGACCCTCGGAGCCAGCGAAACCCTACTAGTGCTTCGACTCATAGGTAGCGATTCGTTGGTAGTGAAACACGCGACGTGCGTCCGCGGTGGAGAAACGCCAATCAATTTTGAGTTTGGTGCGATTCGCCCAGCGGTTCCAGGCGCTGGTGCGTCGGCGCAATTCGGTAAGCGTGGCAACCCGCTGGCGCCCCAGGCACTGCCGCGACCACAGGCTGGCTTCCAGTTCCGCCGGATTGAGCCAACTACCATGCTTGGGCGTGTAGTGAACCGTGAAGCGCCGCCACAGCTGATGCCCGGTTTGGGCACCGAAAGTTGCGGTAAGCGATTTTTCTCGATGGGTGTTGAGATTATCCAGGACCAGATGAATGGTGGTCGCCGCGGGGTAACTCAGCGCGACCCGTTTGAGCGCTCGCGCGAATTGCGCTGCGGTACGATTTTTCGTGGCGTGGGTCTGATGGCGACCGGTCTTGGGCTCCACCACGCAGAACACATTGGCCGTCCCGCACCGCGCGTACTCGTAGTCGCGGCGCGCGGGCCGGCCCGGCGCCATCGCAGTAGCCGGCCGCACCGCGTCCACCAACTGCACCGGCCGTTCGTCCAACGCCACCACTGGCGCGTGCTCATCCCACGGCTGGTTCAGCACTTCCAGCACCTCTTCCATCCGTTGCAGGTACTCCTGGTCCAGCTTCGGCACGCACCACATTTTTTCCCGCCACGGCTTCAGCGCGTGGCTGGCAAACAGCCGGCGGATGGTCTCCCGCCCCACCTTGCGCACTACCCCGCGCTGCTGGGCTTCCTGCGCCGTCAGCACCACGGTCCAGCGCGCGTGTCCGGGTGGCGGGGGGCCGCACACCATGGCCACGATCGCAGCCTGCTGCGTGGTATCCAGCAGCTTGGGCGGCTTCGGGCGCGGATCGTCACTTCGCGCCGCGCTCAAACCCCGCTCCAGATATCGCCAACCGACCCGGCGCACCTCGCGCGGATAGGTGCCCATTGCCCTTGCGATCTGGCTCAGTTGCCACCCGTGATCCAATAGTTCCAGGATCCGGATCCGCCGCCAGCGCCGCTCACTTAACCGGCGCCCGCCGCCGCGCGCTGCGCGCAGCGCCTGACGGTCTGCTACCGTCAGCCGCAATCCTGGAAACTGCTTTCGCCTCCGCTGCCTCCGCTCCACGTCCTCTGTTTGATCAGATACCGCGACCCTCTGCAACTCACCTCGTGATCCCTATGCATGGGTCGAAGCACTAGTCGCTTGCTTTATTGAATCCTGTCCCAAAACCACGAGCCCATGACCTCGACGGCCGGGCTTTGCTTACTCGGATGAGTGTTGAGCTTTCCCGAACGCGGCTACGATCGAAATGCGAGATGAGATCCCATTTTGGTCGTAGGCGAACAGTCCGGCAACGCAACGTTGCTCATCGAGCGGCACCATTTGGCCACCGCGGGACCACAAGCAGTTATCGGGCGCCGCTCCTACCTGCAGCATCGGCTTTCCCGCCGAGTCGAGAAACATGAGACTCGGGCCGCGGGTACCTTGCCCGAGCACTGCCATTGGATGTCCGGATTCATCGTTCAGTTCGAACATGGTGGCCTTAGAAGTGCCAGCTGAGCTTTCGCGGCCAGGGTCGCCGTTGCGAGGAGCATGACCGCTAACGCACACAGCGTCCGCTTTGCTCTCCGATTCGCCCGTTCCAAACCATCGATGCGTGCCGCAAGTCTGCTCACCGTCAGTTCGTTCATGCAGGCCTCCTCGGGTCCTGGACCGAGAGTTATTTCTCTCTATTCTTAGAACGAGGCGGCGAGGATTTCTTGCAGGGAAGGTTCGCTTAGCGGCGCGCCCAGGTCTTACCGCCATCAATCGTGTAGTAGCTCAAGCCGCCGGCAGCTACGACCATAGCCGCGTCGGCGGTACGCGCCTGAACACCGACCAAATCCATCGTGATTGGCGCCCGGAGGGTCTCCCAACGTTGACCGTCAGTGGTCCGCAGAATCGTGCCCGATGTCCCGATAACCCAGCAGACCGTAGACGAGACCGCTGCGCCGGCGGTCAGATCCGTCGTCACGCCGCTCGCTTGGGCGTGAATGCTGTGATCGGACTCGCGCCGCAATATCGCTCCGTGCTTACCGATTAACCATTCGACCGAGTGGTCGGGCGCTGCCACTACCATCGAGCCCGGAGCCGAGATCCGCGTCTCCATGGTCGTTTCTACTCGGTTGGTGGCAGAGGTGTCAGGCGTAACTACAAGCTCGCCCGTCGTGAGGTGTGGCGGTGCCTGCACGACAGAATTGGAAGAGCTGCCGGGGTTCGCTGACGGACTCTCGTGGATCGCGACGGTTCCTGGCGTCCACACAGCATTTTGAGATCGACGAAGGACGCTCGCGCCGACGATGATCAAGCCAATTCCTGCCAGCGCGGGCAGCATCAAGGCCGGCCAACGCCGTTTTCGTACCGTCGCCACCGCGGCATCTTCGGCTCGCGCGATCGCGGCGACGATCGACTGACAGCGCGCGCAGTCCGATAGATGCCCATCGAGGGGATGCGATTGCTTGCGAGGCGCGTCATACCATGCCGCCAGCGCGGTGGGGTCGGGACAATGCTCTCCACTGGTTTCCGGTGCAGCCTCCAGCACGCGATTGATGGTCGCATCGACGACGTCTGCGTGGCCGTTCTTCGCGGCGATGGAACGCTCGTCGGCTGCGCTGGTTGGCCTCAGCCGATTCATTTTCCCTCCGGAAGCAGACGCGCGAGATCGAGTGGCAGCGCCTCGGCCGCGTATCCGAAGTAGAGTCGGATTTGCTCGCGGTTTAACTGATGTTCCTCAGACAGCGCGCGCTCGATCTGCCGGCGCAACCCGCTGCGGGTGCGCGCGAGGTATCGCGACACACTGGACTCGCCCTCACCCATGATCTGCCCGATCTCCCTGAGTTTGAGACCCTGTCGATAGTAGTAGGCAAGCCGCATTCGATCCCGCGCTGGGAGGGCGCCGAGCGCGTTCTCGAGGGCAACACCGATCACGCGCAGATAGCGCTCACGCTCCCCATCGGTGGATTCGATTTCCGTGGGTTCGGGCGATTCAGTCCGATTTGCGAGCGCTTCCGCGCGCCGCGACTCGCGCAGGTAATCCACATAGCGCTGGGCCAGCACGGCACGCAGCCAGGTCGTCAACGAGCTGCGGCCATGGAAGTGGTCGAACAACGGGCGCCGCCTTTGCGGGAGTCCCGTCCCGTACAAGTCGGCGTACAAGGAATCTGCCAGCTCGCGTGCCCGGAACTCGTCGCCGGCGATACCGCGCGCGGCTGAATACAAAATCGGCCGATACTGTCGAACGAACTCTTCCCAGGCATTCTCGATGCCCGCTCGGCACGCGGCGGCCAATGCCAGGTCGGACAGGCGAAGGGAGCCAATGGCTACCTCGGCGGACTCACCGGAAGCAGAGATCGAGACATGCAGCGCGCACGCGAAATCATCGAATGAGAGCGCCCATCGCGCGGCACCAGATTGTTCGTAGGCCCGCGCTATCAATGCGGAGTGCTGGTCAATGAACGCGCTCAAGTCGATGAACATATGACGCAGAAATAATTAATTCGGACTCTAACAATGATATAGGTTACCCCGAGCCGACGGTCGAGAGGCGCCCACATCAATGAAGGTCGTCTTCATCGAACCGACACTCTGTGTCCAGACCTCCGAGCTCCGTCGGGGCGCGTGCGTGGTCCTACGAGCTGAAGCTGGTTGGATAGCGCGACCTCGCAATCAAGGCCGGCGGGCGTTGCAAGCTGCTGTCCCGCTTTGCCAAAAGACTTGAACTACCGGTTTCGCGAAATCACCGGGGCCCCTCGTGCCGCTTGGGCTCGGTGCTCAATAACCCGCACGACTTAGTCAGCCCATATTATCGCGCACACCAGCGCGACAATCACAGTCGTGAAGATGATCGCTTCAAACCCCATGCTGCTACGCCGGCGAAAAACTCCGTTCAAAGCAAGTATCAGCGCGACGGCGAGGCCCAGACTGAACACGACCACCGCAGCCACAGAGATGATCGATGCGAGGTCCTGCATCTGCATCGGAAACCTTAGTGCCGTGTCGGAGGGAGAAGGGCGGTCGCTGGCCTGGACGATGCCGCAGGCCCTCCGCTCCCTCCCTCCATCCGACCGGCAATTTATTTTAGGGAGCAAGATCTGAACCTTGCCCAGCAGGCTTGTAATTCGCGGCGTTCCTCGATTGCGGCGGGGCGATTTGCCCCGGCGGGTTGTGGCGCAGAAGGCGCGGGACTACGTTCAGCACTGTGGACGGCTGAATTGCGAGTCACGGGAAATTTACTTGTTGCGCTATTCCGGCGCCGGCACTCTGGTCCGCGAGCGCCTGCCTGAGCACCTGAAGCCGGCCATGACGGTTGCGTACTACGGGTGGGGCGTGGCGTCCGAGCTGCTCACCGCGAAAAGCGGCACATCGTTCGGCGATATGCTGGTGCTCGACTTCGAGGAAGGCAAGAACGACGAGTCGGAGCAGTTCCCACGACGTAATTCCCGAATTGCACCATACGATCAACCGGCAGCTAGAGGCGACACGCAAACTTGAGATCGAGTCAGGCCGGGTCATCCAGTGGCTGTTCCATAGCAACGGAAGGGCCGATCGTGGACTATTGGGAAGCGTGGCACAGGGCCTGCGCCGCAGCCGGCCTAAGCGGGCGCATCTCTGACTTCCGCCGAACCGCAGCCTGCAACCTGATCGCCGCTGGCGTGGACCCGTTCACGACCTGCCAGTTGGTCTGCTGGGAGGGTCCCGGCGATGCTGAAGCGGTCCAACATCGTCGACCCCAAGACGCTGAAGCGCGGTGTGGGCAAGCCGCGGAATTACCTCGATCAGGGCGTCGGCGCCATCACGGCGGCGCCACCGCTGAACGGGCCACTCCGTCCGGCATCATACCTACGGAATTGGCGCATCGCCTTTTCCGCTGGTGTCTCCGGTGGCTGGATCGAGCGGGGTTGCCCGAACGGTTCCACCGCTGGTGCAGGCTTTGGCATTTCTTGAGCGAACGCAAACGACGAGCCAGCCAATACTAAAGATGATCGCCGCCAGTCCAAAGGACTTCATGACTTCCAATTGCTACGGCGGCAAGTTAAGCGCGCGGGCGTGGCGAAGGTTCATGGCTTGAGGCGCGGGTCGTCCGTCGAGACGCATTGAGCCGCATTCAGGGCTGGCTCTTTGTCATTATGAATTTTGACCGCGGCTTTTTGGCATTCACTGGCGCTGTCAAACATCCACATCTGAGTCCATGCTGTGAGCGGCGCAGACGGATCAGACTTCTTGGTTGGATCGGTTGTGCGATGCGGTGGCACCATCAGATACCAGCCCACAAGCGCGAGCGCTGCTGCGTGTCGGAGTCTCACAGTCTACCTTTCATTTGAGGTGCGGACGTCGGAGAAGTTGCACCACGCAACATTTAGCGCCACTGGCGCTATACCCATTTTCCTCACCTTTTCGAGCCCCTCGAATTCTGGGTCGTCCTTCGTTTCTTGGAGGTAATCTTTGCAAGCGGTCGCGGTATCGAAGCGTTCTACGATTTTCCATTGCGAGAGCGGCACCCGCAAGTCGCTGTCACGATACGGCCGCACGTATGGCGGCACAATGAGATACCAGCCCATGAGCGTAAGCCCGGCAGCGTGTCCGAGGTTCATGGCTTGAGGCGGGGGTCGTCGCTGGGGATGCATTGTGCCCACCAGCTTTTAAGATCGTCCGGAACCGCTTGACGGAGGAGGGTAGCCGGCGTGTCCCCTGGCTTCTCGCCCTCGTATACAAGACGCTTTAAGGCACGGTGACAATCGTCGTCGCTATCTAACTGCCCTATCTTCTTCCAGCTGGACATCGGCTGGGTCTTATCGATTGGGTTCGGATACCTCCTCAGCGTGGGCGGTGGCACCATCAGATACCATCCCACAAGCGCGAGCGCGGCCGCGTGTCGCACGTTCATTTTGGCTTGGCATCCTCCAGGCACAGGCCCTGGCTGCGCAGGTATTGAACTGGCTTGTCATAGATGGGTGGCCCGCTGATCGCCGTTCGGATAGTTGTACGGCAGCGCAGCATCCGTATGCCTAGGCGGTTCCGACTGAAGCAGTTGCGAGTCATACTGCACGCCGTTTAAGTTAAACGTCGGCTGATCGAAGAAGGTCTTGCAGATCTGTTTTAAGTCAACTGTGCATCCGTTGCGGCTGACACTGCTTCCGGTCTGACGCCGAGATAACCGCGCCAGTGAGCGCTCCTCGCTTGAGCAACTCACGCCGCGAGATTGACTGCTCATATTGTCCTCCCACCTCCGTTGGCCTCGCAGCAGAGATCACTTGTTCAGCTCGTCGAGCAGCACCTTGGCGTCCTTCAGGTCGGCGGTGTCGAAGCCCTGGGTGAACCAGTTGTATATTTCAGCGAGCATCGCGCGCGCTTCGTCGGGGCGATTGGTGTCGCGCAGTAGCTGCGCAAGACTCACGGCCGCGCGTAGCTCGGGGAACCTTGCGAACTGTTTTCGCGCGGTATCAACAGCCGCACGAAAAGAGGCCTCCACATCGGCAGTGTCAGTCGGGTGGAGCATGCGCAACAATTCGCCTTTAAGTCGATATAGTTCTGATTTGGCTTCCGCGTCACCCGTCCGATCTCCCACTTGAAGCGCCTTTGCCACGACCTTCAGCCCTTCCTCTGGGCGCTGGGCGGCCACACACGCGAAACCCAGACCAGCGTACAGCCAACCAGGGACGACCGCCCCAGTCGCCTCCCAAACGGCAATCGCTTCTGTTGCCTCGGTGATGGCTTCTTCTGGATTTTTCACCATAGCGAGCGCCTGAGCGTGGGCGATTTGGGCGAAAGAATGCCACTGAGTGAATCCGTGCTGACCGGTCAGCGCTAGTGTGGCTTCCGCATACTTCAGCGCTTCGGCTCCCTCTCTACGCCACAAGCAGACATTCGAAACACAGTTCAGCGCGATTACCAACTGGAATGGCTGTGCATTCTTTCGGGCCCAAGTCAGAAACTCCAACGATTGCCGCACTGCATCGTCTGGAAAACCCAACATCACGGTACAGAAGTGCGCATAGAGATGGCAGGCCGCCCTCAAATGTTCCTCCCCCTGTCGCAGACGGTCCTCGCGTTCGAATAAGGTGAGGCCCTTCTCCGAGTGTAGACGCGAGCCGATGAAATCGCCCATCAGCCAAAGGACGTTGGCCAGCGAACCATGAGCATTCAGCTGCATCCCGCGATCCCCCGACTGGTCGGCGAGTTTGACAAGGTTCTCAGCAATCTCCTGTGCCCTGTCCAACTCAAGCCGAAACGCTGAAAGCACTGAGATCCCCACCAATGAAAAAAAAAGTTGGACACCATCTTCGAGACGCTCCGCGAGCGCCCGTCGACGACTCTGGTGACGCTCGTAATCGCCAGTGGCGTAGCCCTTGGTAACCAGCTCTACGTCTCCAAGACCGGTGTGGATTGCGATCTCCTGGCGATCACGTTCAGCACCCCCGGGCAGATCCTTGAGCCGTTCCAGCGCGGCCTCGAAGTATGCAGCGGCTTCCGAGAAAGCTGAACGCTGATGTGCCTGATCCGCCGCACGACGGAGGTAAGCGACAGACTTGGCGGTGTTTCCGCTGCGGCGATAGTGGTGCGCTAGATTCGAGACGTAATCATCGAGGGAATCGGCATACAGTGTTTCGATGGATTGGCCGACGCGCTCGTGAATGACCTTACGCCGTTCCTGCAGCACCGAGCCGTAGGCGACCTCCTGGGTGAGCGCATGCTTGAACGCGTACTCGACGTCGCCCGTTGTCGGCTGCTCGTAGATGAACTCGGCCGACTGCAGCTCGGCGAGCATCCGATTGAGCTCGGCGTCAGACTTGCCGGTGACCTTGCCCACCAGCCGCAGCGGGAACTCATTGCCAATCACCGCCAGCGTCTGCAGCAGGTCTTTATCGTCCCCCGGGAGGCGGTCGATGCGCGAGGCCAGGACCGCCTGCACCGTCGCCGGTATCTGGATGCCACTCAGCGACCGCGCGACTTTGATCTCGCCGTTGCGGACCAGGCCACCCTCCTCGAACAGCGCCTCGACGATCTCTTCGATGAAGAGGGGATTGCCCTCGGTTTTGTCGATGATGAGTCGTTTGAGCGGCACCAGATCCGTGCCCTGGCCAAGCCGCGCCGCCAACATCTCCTGCGCGCTCTCAGGCCCGAGCGGGTCAAGCCGCGCCTGGGTATAGTAGCTCTTGTTGCTCCAGTGGTGGCGGTACTCGGGACGGTAGTTAACCAGCAGCAGTATACGAGCGCTGGCCAGACTCTCGACCAACGCATCCAGGAGCGCCTGGCTCTCGTCGTCGATCTGATGCAAGTCTTCGAAAATCAGCATCAGTGGCTGGTCGAGGCTCTCGCGCAGCAGAACGCGCTTGACGGCATTTTGGATGCGCTGCCGGCGTATTTGCGGGTCCATCCGCGCAAGCGGGTCCTCATCCTCGACCAGGCCCAACAACCCGAACAGGTAGGGACGGGTATCCTCCAGTGTGGGATCGAGCGTTACAAGTCTGCCGTTAACCTTCTCGCGCCGTTTGCGACTGTCGTCTTCCGGCTTGATATCGAAATAGCCGTGCAGCAGATCGATTACGGGCAGGTAAGCGCTGGCTTTACCGTACGAGACGGAGAACGCCTCAAGAACCAGCCATCCCGACTGGTTCCTGGCTTTGAACTCGAAGAACAGGCGTGATTTGCCGACCCCGGGCTCCGCGGCAGCCGCGACGATCTGACCGTGCCCTGACTTCGCAATCTCGGCGGCCTGCTCCATTGCATCCATCTCGCGCTGGCGGCCCACAAACTTGGTGTAACCCCGGCTCGCCGAGCGTTGCAGCCGGGTGCGCAACGGTCCCAGCCCGGTCACTTCGTAGACATTGACCGGTTCACTAACCCCTTTGACCTTGGTCGGGCCGAGGGACTTGAAGAGGAAGTAGCCCTCACACAGCTTCCGAATCGGTTCGGTTGCCGCGATGGACCCGACCGGCGCGAGCGCCTGCATACGCGCCGCGATACCGGTGGAGTGACCGACGGGCACATACTCGCTGCGACCTTCCCCAGTCGCGATAGATCGCACCACGACCTCACCAGTGTTCACTCCCACGCGTGCCTGGATCGGAAGGCGGCCCTCGGCGCGGATGCGGTCCGAGTAGCGTTTCAGCTCCTCATGCATTCGCAGCGCAGCGTATAGGGCGCGCTGCGGGTGATCTTCGTGCGCGACCGGCGCACCGAACAGCGCGAAGATGCCGTCGCCGGTGGATTGCGCGACGTAGCCGCCGTAGTGGTGGACCGCCTCCATCATCAGTTTGAGTGCCGGGTCGACGATT
Source organism: Candidatus Binataceae bacterium (assembly GCA_036495685.1). Classification (NCBI taxonomy): domain Bacteria; phylum Candidatus Binatota; class Binatia (SeqCode); order Binatales (SeqCode); family Binataceae (SeqCode); species Binataceae bacterium (SeqCode). The sequence continues at coordinate 15,695 of DASXMJ010000030.1, forward strand.
GCTCGCGCTTCTTCCGGGTCGAGGTCTTCGATCAGGTCCATCGAGCCTTTGATGTCGGCGAACAGCGCGGTGACGGTCTTGCGCTCGCCGTCGAGCGCGGCACTATCGGCTCGTTCGCCGCTTAGGCTGATCCGCTCGGGTCTTGCGGTAGCAGCGGATGGCGCGGCTATCCCACCGAGCCGCTGGCCGCACTGCTTACAGAAGCTGGCGTCTGCAGGATTCTCTGCGCCGCACTTCGCGCAGCGACCCCCAATCGGGTTGCCGCAACCCACGCAGAATTTGGCGTCATCGGGATTGTCACGTGCGCACTTCGCGCAGTGCATGGTGGTTATCAAGGCCCTCCTCGCTGGCAAGACGGTCCAGACTAAACTCGTTTCAGCGAGTACCGCAAAGGCTCGATTTGAGTTTGGCGGAGCGACCGACACGCACCCTGGTTTCGCCAATTTCCCAGCGAGAAAAGCGCGCGCAATAAGGTCACGGTACCACCGTGCGGCGACCACAAGGACGATACCAAGCAGTCGTTTTGCTTTATGCGCCTAGCAAGCAAAAACGATTATCAATTTTTTGGCAAATACGCCGAAATCGAAGGGTGGATCCAGCCCGCGACTTGATTGTCACGGTGCTAATTAAAACCGCTCAAATTTCCGACGAGGGGTCGGGGTCCGGGCCAGCGCGCGCATAGGAAATTACGGGGACAGTCGGGAATTTTGACTATCAAAGATAGACGGAATTTGACTATCAATTTTCGACTTTTTTTGCTGGCGGTCGAGAGGAGGACAAAAGGGGCGGTGCGATTTGGAGGCGGGGCCGTATGACCCAGGCTTGGAGCCAAGTCGCCGCGTCCGAGCCAGAGCTCTGGCGAGGGGCGGCCAGGTGATATCCTTGGCCGTTCGCCGTTGTCTTGTATATCCCTACCATACAGAACTGACGGTTGCGGTCGATGCGCTCATTGTAGGAGGTCGCTTATGGTTTGGCGTGGGTTGGTTGCAAGCGAGGCGCTCAAACTCGTCCTGTTCTCGCTCGCAATCTTCTTGTCTCTCGCCCGTCTTTGGCGAGCGACCAAGCCCCCCTTACGACTGGCGCTGAGTCACAATACGAATTCGGATATGAACACTAGGATGCGTACGGTTACGCGATGCACGAGTTTCATCTGGGTGATTCTGTCTCGGGAGTGTGTACTCCCGGTTTTTTCACTTCTGGATGGTATTTGCTCACATCTCGTCTTGAACTCTGCTTGACAGTATAGCATTTCTGGCGCGTTAGCGACCCGACGGAGAAAGGTGCCATGCCCGAGCGAGACGCCAAACCGACGCGGCGTTACCTCACCCACTTCCTTGATTCATCGCGATGGTCGTCGATTCCACTTCGCCCAGGCGACATCATCGTATCGACTAGTCGGAAGTCGGGAACGACCTGGATGCAGCGTATGGTTTCCGTGCTGATCCACGGCGAGCATCTACCGGGGGCCCTATCCGAGATTTCGCCATGGATTGATTTGCGCTCGTTTCCGGTTCCGATCGAGGCGCTTGCGGCTCGACTCGCGGCTCAGACTTTTCGGCGCTCGATGAAAGCGCATCTGCCGTTTGATGCGCTGCCCTATGATCGCGAAGTCAAGTACATCTGCGTCGGTCGCGATGGGAGAGATGTGGCGCTGTCGGCGCACAATCATTTCGTCGGCCTCACCGATCAGGCGATCGAGATGTCTAATGCCCCCGCGGGACTGTTCCCCGATCGCTACGAGCGGGTGCCCGCCGACATTCATGCATTTATCAAAGAATGGCTGACGCGGGGCAATCCGCATCTCGCGTGGGAGAACGACGGCTATCCTGCGATGTCGCATTTCAGACAGATTCAAAGCTTCTGGGATTTTCGCGATCTCCCCAACGTCTTCATGAGCCACTACGAAGACCTGAAGACCGATTTCGCTAACGAAGCACGAAGGATTGCTAAATTTCTCGAAATCGATGCGAACGACGAACTCATCCGCATCGCGGAACGACTTTGCTCCTTCGAAGCGATGAAGCGTGACGGCGCCGAACTCATGCCGTTGGCGGTTGCCATACTCAATGGCGGAGCGCAACGCTTCTTCAATAAGGGCGTGTCGGGCCGATGGAAAAATGTCTTCACCGCCGAGGAGTCGGCGCTCTACGACGCCGCCGTTCGTCGCAGCCTCACGTCCGATTGCGCGCGCTGGCTGGAGCGGGGCAGGCGCGCATTGGCGAGTTGATTTGGCTTTACGCATGGCGAAATAAAAGGAGGGCCTTAAACAATAAGAAGTATTTGGCTTAGTTTGGTAATTTTTCGTGTTCGGAGCGCGCCTTCGAGTGGCTTTATTTTTCCGGGAGCATGTACTTGAATCAAATCTACCACCCATAGCTACATGCGCCGCGATGTCCGCCTAACTATTTTATCGGCCAGCCTTCGGCGGGCTTTTTCTTCTGGAATGATTCCTTGATGGCCGGTCTCCAAGTGCGGTCCCAATGCGCAAGATTTCAGGTTTAGGATCGCGCCTCGCTTTCGTACCCTGGAATGTGGCCGGGACGGCCACATTCGCGAGCACGGTTGAAAGTGTCACGCTTGACCTCCGCGCAAACGGACCCCGCGTCCATCGGTAGCGTCGATCCACCCGCATCGAGGCTTGGATTCGCCGGATCTAGCGCGCAGCCACCCGCAAAGACGATACGGAGCAAGCGTTTTGTCAAGGTGTTTGGTCAAGGTGTTTGGTCAAGGTGCTGAGCAAGCTGCTTAGCATCTCCCCTATCTCCCGGCTCTATATTCCCCAATCTTGCGGAAGGGCTTTTTTCCGGACCCTTGTATTTGCCAAAAAGGCCGGAAATAAAATCCGGGAATTCCGACTGTGGAATTATTTTCTCGGAATTATTTTTCCCGGCGGTGGTGACACAGTGATAAGGTCGGCGCGGAAAGCGGTGGCCCCGGCCGCCAGGCTAGGCGTCAACCCAACCCGCACCTGTGGCCGGCAGGGCCCCCCAGGGCGGAATTACTCGGCTGGCCGTATCTTTTTCGGAGGCGGTTCAGGGAGTGAAATCCCTAAAACCTCAGCATTCACGGGCATTTCTTGCCAGGAACCGCAGCTGTCGACCGGTCTCGATCGGCCTAAAGAGAAAATGCCGCGGAAATGCTCGATTATTTCCCAGAGCAGCCGCGGTCTTGAGGCTGGTTGGGGTCAAATGTTGGGGTCAAGCCGGACGGATCGGTCTCGGCGAGGGCCGCAAAAGGCCAAAAAACCCTTGATTTTATTGGATGCCGGGGGCGGGACTCGAACCCGCACGGACCTCTCGGTCCAGAGGATTTTAAGTCCTCTGTGTCTACCGCTTTCACCACCCCGGCTTCCCGTGGGT
>DASXMJ010000031.1 GCA_036495685.1 Candidatus Binataceae bacterium
AGAATTCGACTATAAATGTAATCTACGGTGTATATTTACGCGAATTTTTTTCTGATCTTGGCACCCCTGACCATCCCGGTTCGGATGATGCGGATCGGTGTGCTAGACTGGTACTTTTCCTATGTTGCCTTTGGCGCGCGGAAAAGAAGGCGTTTTCAAGCTGGTGTCGAGCTATCGGCCGCAGGGCGATCAGCCGACCGCCATTGACGCGATTGTAAGCAATGTGCAGCAGGCGGTAGCCCACCAGGTGCTGCTGGGGGTCACCGGGTCTGGCAAGACCTTCACCATGGCGAACGTGATCGAGCGGGTGAACCGTCCCACACTCGTTATCGCGCCCAACAAAACGCTGGCGGCCCAGCTCTATAACGAGTTCAAAAGCCTGTTTCCGGACAACGCCGTCCGCTATTTCGTTTCCTACTACGATTACTATCAGCCAGAAGCATACGTGCCGTCGACCGACACCTTCATAGAGAAGGATGCCAGCATCAATGACGAGATCGACAAGATGCGACATTCGGCGACCAAGGCGTTGCTGGAGCGCAACGATGCACTGATCGTCGCATCGGTATCCTGCATCTACGGTCTGGGCGAACCGGAAGTGTACTTCGAGATGCTGGTTTTCGTGGAAGAGGGCCAGACCATCGAGCGTGATCGGGTGTTGCGCAAGCTGGTCGATATCCACTACCAGCGCAATGACTACGACTTTCATCGCGGCACCTTCCGAGTGCGGGGCGACACGATTGAGGTATTTCCGGCGTACGAAGAAAGCCGGGCGGTGCGGATAGAGTTCTTCGGGGACCAGATTGAAGCTCTGTCCGAGATCGATGCGCTGCGCGGAAAAGTCATCCGCAAGCTACAATCGGTCGCGATCTACCCAGCCTCGCACTACGTCACGACCTCGGATCGGATGGAGCGCGCGGTCGGGACGATTCGTGCCGAACTGAAGGAACGGCTTGAGTGGTTTCGCACCGAGAACCGTCTGCTCGAGGCGCAGCGCCTGGAGCAGCGCACCATGTACGATCTCGAGCTGCTCGCCGAGATGGGGTTCTGTCCGGGTATCGAGAATTATTCGCGTCACCTGACCGGGCGCGCTCCGGGCGAACCGCCGCCTACCTTGCTGGACTATTTTCCGAATGGTTCGCTGTTCTTCATCGATGAGAGTCACAACACGATTCCCCAGATCGGGGGTATGTATCGCGGCGACCGCTCGCGTAAACAAACCCTGGTTGATTTCGGGTTCCGGCTTCCTTCCGCACTGGATAATCGGCCGCTCAATTTCGAGGAATGGGAAAGCCACATAAATCAGGCAGTCTACGTTTCGGCGACGCCCGGCGACTACGAGCTCGAGCGTTCGGGAGGCTTGCTGGTCGAGCAGCTCATTCGACCCACAGGGCTTATCGACCCCGAAATCGAAGTCCGCAGGGCGGGAACCCAGGTCGATGACCTGCTCGAGGAGATTCGCAAACGGGCCGCCGCCAATGAACGGATCCTGGTCACCTGCCTGACCAAGAAGATGGCCGAGGATCTAACTGATTACTATCACGACCTTGGAGTTCGGGTGCGCTACCTGCACTCCGACATCGAGACGATCGAGCGCGTCGAGATAATCCGAAGCCTGCGCAAGGGTGACTTCGACGTCCTGGTCGGAATCAACCTGCTGCGTGAGGGCCTGGATTTGCCGGAGGTGTCGCTGGTCGCGATCCTCGATGCCGACAAGGAGGGATACCTGCGCTCGACCCGCTCTCTCATTCAGACCATCGGGCGCGCAGCCCGTCACGTGAACGGGCGCGTCCTGATGTACGCCGACCGCGTCACAGACTCGATGGAGCGAGCCATTGGCGAAACCAATCGCCGCCGCGCCAAGCAGCTGGCATACAATGAGCAACACGGCATCACCCCCCAATCGGTCACCAAGGCCATCGATGCGTCGCTGGTCGAGATGTACTCGCCGGAATGGGCGATCGTGCCGGAAGTAGAAGCGAAAGACTCCGAGGAGGAGTTCATTGCACCGCATGAACTCCCCGACCGAATCACCGCGCTGCGCCATGAGATGATGCAGGCGGCGAACGACCTGGAGTACGAGCGCGCCGCCGAGCTGCGTGACCAGATAAAGCGTCTGGAGCGCAAGATCTTTGGAATGGACCAGCCGCCCGTGCCCGCTGCAACCGTTCCGGCGCCCGGGACCGCTGGTTCACGGATGAGCCAGACCCGCGGACGCAAAGGCGCGGGCGCAGCGACCGGAGCGGCGGCCGCGGGAGCAGCATCGGGCAAACGACCGATCCGCCAAGGTCGGCTCAGGTTGACCCCGGACCGTCCCACCTGAGTTTGCGCAGCTTTTACTACTGTCTGATGCGACGCTCCACAAACGGTTGGTGACTTCGCTGTCTTTGCGGCGAGCTGCTTTTTGGTCCTTGGCATGGGCTATCAGCAAGGCCGCCTCGTTGAACGATCGAAGACTCAGTCGCCGCGGCGGAACGAAATCCCGACCAGATCGTCGCGGTTGCTCCACAACTCCACACCTCCCGGATTCCGTCACAGGTGCGGTGGGGCGACGCCGACACGGCATTCGAAAGGCCCGCTGTCGCTCGGCTGACTGCGCGACAACCTGGGTGGGTTGCGCAGGGTCACGACCGTGCCGCACGCGAGTTGTTCTGGCCCGAAGAACATCCGCGCCTGCTGCTCAAGGAATTCTGGGCAAGCGCAAACTAGAGCAGGGCGCAGACGGGACACGGGGCCACGTCTGCGCCCTCCCTACTACTTCTCGAACGAAGGTCCTACGTAGCCCGCGGGAGGCAGGGCGGTAGGGTTTTGCCCGCGGTCTCCCGCGTTTAAAAATTGGCTCCCGACGGTCAACCCGCCGTCGACGACCATCGCCTGACCGGTAACCCACTGCGCATCATCGCTCGCCAGGTAGAGCGCCATCCCCGCGATATCTTCCGGATGACCGGCGCGCTGAAGTGGTTGCCCCTTCGCCATCCAGTCTTCCATCGCTTCTTTGACGCCGGGCTGGTTGCGGTGAAGGATTGGCGTGTTGATTCCACCCGGACAGATACAGTTCACACGAATTTTGTCCTTGGCGAATTCGAGTGCCGCCGAGCGTGTGAGATTGACCACCCCGGCCTTGGCCGCGCAGTAGGGATGCAATCCCGCAAAGCCGCGGATGCCGGCTACCGAAGCGGTCGAGATAATCGACCCACCGCCCACCTTGCGTAGTTCAGGGACGGAGTGCTTTATGCCCAGGAACACCGAGCGCAGTAGCACCGCGATACTTCTGTCCCAGTCTTCGACACTGATCTGTTCCAGGGGGCCCACCGCACCGCCGATGCCGGCGTTGTTGTAAACGATATCGAGTCGACCGAACTCTTTGACGGCGCGTGCGACCAGCGCCTTTATCTCGGCTTCGCTTGAAACCTCCGCTTTCTGAAATACGGCGCGGCCGCCGTTCTCCCTGCAGTCGCGGACCGCGGCTTCGCCGCCTTCAACATTGAGGTCGGCAATCACCACCGCAGCGCCTTCGCCTGCAAAGCGCATGGCCGTACCGCGTCCGATTCCGCTGGCGGAACCGGTGATGATTGCTACTTTTCCATCCAATCTACCCATGAAGATTCTCCTCTTCTGGCTTCCTCCGAGGTCTGGACCCGGGGAGCTGTCATCCGCGATGCTCAAGTGCGAAATCGTCACTCGCCGAGCGCGGGTTTCTAGCGCTCGAAGGATGGCCCCGAAAAGCCCGCTTCGGGCACCCGGAAGCGGACGTTGCCGGTGTTGATTCCGCCGTCGACCACCATCGCGGTGCCGCTTATCCATTCGGATTCATCGCTGGCAAGAAACAACGCCATGTTGGCGATATCTTCGGGATGTCCCGCGCGCGGTATCGGCTGCATTTTCGCCATCCGCTCTTCGGCCGCCTCCTGGCCGCCACGGGTGCCGCGATGGACCAGTGGCGTATTCACGCCCCCCGGACAAATGCAATTGACGCGGATGCGATCATGGCCGACTTCGATCGCGACCGCCTGCGTGAGAGTGATGATGGCGCCCTTAGCCGCACTGTAAGCCGCCAAGTAGCCGACGCCACGCAAACCCGCTACCGAGGCGGTGGTGATGATTGATCCGCCGCCGACCTTGCGCATTTCGGGGATCGAATACTTCATCCCGAAGAATACGGCGCGGAGCAGCACCGAAATCGAGCGATCCCAATCCTGGGCGGTGATTTTTTCGATCGGCCCAAGTGCGCCAGCGACGCCGGCGTTGTTGTACATGATGTCGAGGCGGCCGTATTCGCGGGTTGCGCGACCGATTGCGGCCTGGATATCCGCTTCGCTGGTCACATCGGTGCGTTGGAAGACCGCCTGGCCGCCGGCGGCCGCGCATTCGGCGACCACCTCTTCACCACCGTGCGAATTCAGGTCGGTGAGCACGACCGCCGCGCCTTCTTTGGCAAAGCGCAGTGCTGTAGCGCGGCCCATGCCACTGGCCGCTCCGGTGATGACGGCGACTTTGCCGTTGAGCTTGCCCATTAATCTGCCTCCTTGCACCGTTTACTCATCGCGCAATAGCACGCCTCGCCGAGCCGCCGCCAACCTGAGCGGCAAGGGCGATCACGGTGGTATAATGATGACGGCCAATGTCTGAAGATGAGAAAGCGCCGCCTGTCCCCGAGGGTCCGCGCTACGGATCGCTCGTGGACTACCCAAGCGTAGACGCAAGCGAACCCGCAAGCCGTCCCGCGTTGACGCTCACGGCCGACAAAGATCCGCTGACCCGCCAGCTCGAAACCATTCCGCTGTCTGCCGGCGTGTACCTGCTGAAAGATCGGGCCGGCAAGGTGCTCTACGTGGGCAAGGCCAAATCGCTGCGGCCACGAGTGCGGGCATATTTTCGCGGCAGCGAGGGAGAGCAGGGCGACGGGCGCTTCCAGGTACGCTTCCTGATGCGGCGGGTGCGCGGTTTCGAGACCATCGTAACCGCAAGCGAAAAGGAAGCGCTGATCCTCGAGAACAATCTCATCAAGCAGTACAAGCCGCGCTATAACATCCGGCTCAAGGACGACAAATCGTACCTGAGCGCCAAGATCACCAATCATCCCTGGCCGCGAATCACGGTGACACGGCGCATCGTCAAGGATGGCGGTAAATACTTCGGTCCGTTCGGATCGGCGGACGGCTTGCGCGAAACCATCGATGTCATTCGGAAGGTCTTCCCGCTCCGGACCTGCTCCGACGGAGTGTTTCGCAACCGTTCGCGCCCGTGTCTCGAATATCAGATCAAGCGCTGCATGGGGCCATGCTGCCTTACCGTCGATCGCGGGGAATACGGCAAGCATCTGCAGGCCGCGCAGATGCTGCTGGAGGGAAAGAACCTGGAGCTGCTGCGCGAACTACGCGAGCAGATGAAGGCGCACGCCTCGCGGCTCGAATTCGAAAGCGCTGCCAAGATTCGCGATCGCGTGCGCGCGATCGAAAAGACGGTCGAACGCCAGACCGTGCTCCATCACTGGGGAATCGATCAGGATATCTTCGGGCTCTATCGCGAGGGCGGCTTCATCGAAGCGATCGTGCTGATCGTGCGCGGCGGCAAACTGACCAGCACGCAGGGATGGAGTTTTCAGGACCTCGAGTTTCCCGATGAGGAAGTGCTCGGCGATCTCCTGACGCAGTACTACCAGGGGCCCCGCACCCTTCCCGACGAAGTCCTCCTGCCGGTCGCGCTCGAGGACGCCGAGGTGCGCGCGGAACTATGGTCGGAACGCCGCGGCAAGAAGACCGAGGTGTTCGTGCCGCAGCGCGGCGAGAAGCTGCGGTTGCTGGAAATGGCGATGGAGAATGCACACCAGAGTTTCGCGGCGCGCCGCGACAACGAACAGACCCGGGAGAAGATGCTCGAGGAGCTGCGCACGAAACTGCATCTGCGCAACTCCCCCAAGCGCATCGAATGCTACGACATTTCCAATCTGCAGGGTTCCATGGTGGTCGGCTCGCAGGTGACCTTCGACGAAGGCGAGCCCGACAAGAATCGCTATCGCCGCTACCGAATTCGCGGCTTCGAAGGGCAGGACGATTTTGCGAGTATGGCCGAAGTGCTGGGGCGGAGGGCGGAGCGCGCCAAGCGTGAGAACGAGTATCCCGATCTGTGGGTCATCGACGGGGGCAAAGGCCAACTTAATGTGGCACTTCAGGTTTTGCGGGAACACCACCTGGCTGACCAGATCGATTGCGTATCGCTTGCCAAGCAGCACGTGCTCAACGATCGACGCGCCAAAGAGGTGACCAAATCGGAGGAACGCGTCTTTCTGCCCAATCGCAAGGATCCGATCGTGCTGGCGAAGAACTCAACCGCACTGTTCCTGCTGGTACGGGTGCGCGACGAGGCGCATCGCTTCGCGATCACCTACAACCGCGAGCTGCGGCGGCGGGCACGGATGCGATCGGTGCTCGACGATATCGAGGGAATTGGGCCCGTGCGTCGGCGCACGCTGTTGCGGCACTTCGGGAGCCTCAGGCGAATTCGCCTGGCCTCGCTAGAGGAGATCGCGGCGGTCAAGGGGTTGAACCGCGAGCTGGCCGAAGAAATTCGCCGGCACCTGGATGCGATGGCGGCACTGCTTGATCAGGAGGAAAGTGAAGAGGGCGGACTGCCACCAGCCACGGAGCAAGCCTCCGAGGAGAAGGCTCAGCCTTCTTTGGACTTTACGGATTGAAGTTGCTCCGCGCGGCCGACTCCAGCGCTTAGCCCTTGTCCTGCGCAGTGCGCATTCGCGCGACCAGTGTGCGCGCCTCTTCGCCTCCCAATAGCCGATCCGCGAGCGGATAGAGCACGTCGTGCTCCTTGTTTTCGTGACTGCGGAGCAGGGCGCCGGGTTCTATTTCCTGACCCTCAACCGCCTTGATGCCGGTCCACAGCTCCGCAACCGTCAGTAGCGGCTTAAGCTGCTCGAGCATGTGTTCCATCTGCCGATGCTCCAGACGCATCGCGTTGGTTGGCTCGTTGTTTTTGCTTTTACTCTCGATGGCGGGGAACAGGATCTGCTCCTCGACACTTATGTGTCGCTTAAGCGCCGCGATCAGATCGCGCACCAGGCTATGGAGCTTTCCAAATTCCTCAGCGTTCAGCGCCGCTGTGGTCTGCTCCCACAAGTCGCGAAGCCGAGTGTGCTCGACATCCATGGATCCGGTGATTGTGTCAGCGCTTGCTTGAACTTGGTTTTCCTCGGTGGCCATCACGATTCCTTTCTCAGGTTCTCGATTACCATCGCCGAGCATATGAGCAAACGTCATAGAGCCGCTACGGGCTTGAGGGACGTGAGTAGTCGATCGCCTCTCCACGCACCGCAGGCGCAAAACCGGGGACTTCGCCGTTGCGCTAAGCGACGCGCGATTTGAGCAAGCAACCTGATGGTTGCTGCACCGGGATCGGGCGCCCGAGGTGCCCGCTGCCTGAGTGGAACGGGTGACCTCCTGCTCGGTCTTGGTGGTTGATGGTTTCCAGGTCCCATCGCGCGACGCACCGTGACCATTAGGATTGCTGATGTTGAGCGCTGTTTGGGTTGACGGAGTTAGATGGCTGTGGGAAACTTCGCGCCAGGCGAAGGCCGCGCGAGGCGGTGCTTCGCCGTTTTGAAGAGTAGCAGGATCGTTCGGAGGAATTTTCCATGGCTGAAGAGGCCCAGGCAACTGATTCGGGACCGCGTCCGATTGTTCCTTTTCTGAAACTCGGCTCGAATCCACATCTCGAGGGCCAGAAGTGCTCGTCGTGTGGGGCGATCTTCCTCGACGCTAAACGTGTGGCATGCTCGAAGTGCGGGTTGACCGGGACGCTGAAGCCCATCCCCCTCTCCAACAAGGGCAAGGTCTACGTCTTTTCGGTGGTGCATCAGTCATTCCCTGGCATCAAGACTCCTTACGTCACGGTGATCGTGGACTTGCCCGAGGGCGTGAGCGTCCGCTCGAACCTGATCGACGTGAATCACGAAGAACTGCAGAAGGACCCCAAGAAGGGCTTCGATATGCCCGTGGAGCTCGTCACCTCGGTGGTCGCGAAGGATCGCGAAGGCCATGACGTGGTGGCGTTTCAATATCGGCCCAGTAAATGATCTGAGGCCAGTCGGGGCTCACAAAGCTGCGAACCAACTATCGACGGTACCTCGGCATAGCCGGGCCGCCAGGAGGTTTTGATATGCGAAATGTTTACGTTCTCGGCACCGGGATGGTCAAGTTCGGGCGCTACCCGGAGAAGAGCGTTCCGGAGCTTGGCGGCGAAGCGGCGTTGATGGCGATGAAAGATGCGGGCGTTGCCATCAAAGATGTCGAGATGTTCGCCTGCGGCAATCTGTACCAGGCCAACGCCATGGTAGGTCAGCGCATCCTTCAGCAGGTCGGTCAAACTGGCATTCCAGTCATCAACGTTTCGAATGCATGCGCGACCGGCTCCACCGCGTTTCGGGAAGCTTACATGGCGTGCGCGTCAGGCATGTACGACGTTACGATGGCGGTTGGAGTCGAGCAGATGGGCAAGCAGGGCCTGCTTGGCGGCGCGGGCGGCGGTGATCCCGCCTACGGGACCGAAGGCAAGCTCGGATCCGGGCTGATGCCCGCGGTGTTCGGCCAGGCTGGCATCGAGCATATGCGCAAGTACGGTACCAAGATGGAGCACTTTGCCAAAATTTCGGTGAAGTCTCACAAGCACGCGACCAAGAACCCGTTCTCGCAATACCGCAATGAGGTGTCGCTCGAAGACGTAATGAATGCCCGCATGGTCGGGTATCCAAACACGCTCTATATGTGCTGCCCGACCGGAGACGGTGCTGCGGCGGCGATTCTCGTTTCCGAAGACAAGCTCAAGCAGTTGGCGGGTGGCCGTAAGCGGGCCAAGATCGCGGCCTCGGTGCTCACCTCTGATCCGTACACCGACCGTGACCTGACCCTCCCCGACGTGAGCACCCTAACCCGGCGTGCGTCGAAGCAGGCTTACGAGAAGGCTGGCATTGGACCCAAGGACGTTGCGCTGACCGAGCTTCACGATTGCTTTGCGACCGCGGAACTCGTGCACTACGAGAACCTCGGGCTGTGCGGAGATGGCGAAGCCGCCAAGTTCATCGATACCAAGGGTGGATGCCACCCTGATCTCGGCGGGCATGCGCCAGTGAACGTTTCTGGCGGCCTCTTGTCGAAGGGGCATCCGCTTGGGGCGACCGGAGTCGCGAACATTTGCGAAGTCGTTTGGCACCTCACCCAGGACGAGCGCGCGAAGGAGCGCCAGGTTCCCAACGCGAAGGTCGGCCAGGCCCACGTGATCGGGCTGGGCTCGGCCTGCACCATCCATATCCTGACGGTATGATGATGGCTTAGACGCCTTACTCGGCACCGAAAAAGGGCCGCTCACGAGGCGGCCCTTTTTCTTTGTTGGAACGAAGTTTAGATTTGTCGAAACGTTTCAGATGACCGAACCACGCAACGAAACTAGCACCGCGCAGAAACTTGCTTACCCAAAAGACGCCCGGTTGCTCATTATCAATGCCGATGACTTCGGCATGTGCCACGACGAGAACGAGGCGACCATCGAGGGACTTACCTCGGGACTCTTCACGTCGGCTACCGTGCTGGTGACCTGCGCCTGGTTTGAAGAGGTCGCCGACTTCGCACGCAACCATCCGAGCGCCGATCTCGGTGTACATCTGACCCTTACCAGCGAATGGGTGCCCTATAAATGGGGTCCGGTGCTGGGCCGCGGGGCGGTACCCTCGCTGGTCGATGGGCGCGGCTACTTATGGCCGGACGTGCCCCAGGTCTACGCGCACGACCGGCTGGAGGAGGCAGAGGCGGAACTGCGAGCCCAAATTGACAAGGCTCTGGCTGCGGGCATCGACGTAACTCACCTCGATTCGCACATGGGTCCGCTGCATCTGCGTGCCGATTATCACGACATCTACCGTCGGCTTGCTCGTGACTACCGTTTGCCGCTACGCATGGTCTCGCGCCGCGCCCTTAGCAAAATCGAAGGGATGCACGCGGTGCTGGACGGCTTGGAGCGCGACGGCACTTGGTATCCCGACCATTTCAACAGCGGCGGTCCTCGCCACATCGACGAGACCACGGCGTATTGGACGACGCTCATTCGGGACCTGCGCCCCGGTATCACCGAGATCTACTGTCATCCGGCTCTGGCGCGGACGGAATTGTTGGGCTGCGCGCGCGACGCCCGTCAACGAGAGGCGGACTTTCGTTTTTTCACGTCCGACCAGGCTCGCACATTGATTCGTAGCGAAGGCATCGAGCTAGTCGGGTATCGCAAACTGCGCGACGCCATGCGCGCCGCAGGAAGCCAGAGCTGAATGGAACTGACACGCTTAAGGGGATTTCGTGACATCCTCGGGGTCGATTCGCAGACCATGGCCCTGGTCGAGGAGCAGGCGCGCCGCCTGATGCGCCGCTATAACATCGGCGAAATTCGCACGCCGGTGCTGGAGGCGGTGCAGCTTTTCCAGCGGACCGCGGGTGAAACGTCTGATCTGGTCGAAAAGCAGATCTATTCGTTCACGGACCGCGACCAGGGTGAGACCGTGGTCGCGCTGCGGCCCGAAGGAACCGCCGGCGTCGTGCGCGCCTACATCGAGGCGGGCCTGGATCGCAGCGATCCGGAACAGCGCTTCTTCTACAGCGGGCCGGTTTTTCGTCGGGAACGCCCGCAGAAGGGCCGCTATCGCCAGCACTTCCAATTCGGCGTGGAGATTTTCGGCCGCCCGGACGCGGCCTGCGATGCGGAGCTGCTGACTCTCCTCGACGATCTACGTCGCGCCCTGGATTTGCAGCTCAGTTTCGAGATCAATTCGATCGGCGACCAGGAGTGTCGGCCAAAGTTCCGCCAGGCCGTGCTCGATTTCGGGCTCAAACACGAAGCGCAGCTCTGCGATGATTGCCGCAGGCGCCTGCGCCAGAACCCGCTGCGGCTGCTCGACTGCAGAATTGACGCGGCGCTGGTCGAGTCAGCGCCGAGGAGCATCGACTATCTGTGCGTCCCCTGCCGAACTCACTACGACACCGTCAAATCCTTGCTGGACGCCGCGGGGGTTGCCTTTGTCGAGAACTATCGCCTGGTCCGCGGTCTCGACTATTACTCGCGCACGACCTTCGAAGTTAAGTCCGCAAACCTCGGCGCGCAGAACACGGTCGCCGGGGGCGGAAGATACGACGGTTTCGTGGAAATGTTGGGCGGGGCTCCGATGGCCGGAATCGGTTTTGGGATCGGGATCGACCGCGTCGCCCTGGCGGTGCAGGCCGCGAATAAAGTCGCGGCGCTGAGCCCCGCTGCCGCGATCATTGCGCTGGGGGAACCTGCGCTTCGCCAAGCGACCGCACTGGCGCGGGCCCTGCGCGCCGACCAGATCGACGTCGAAGTTCTCTCTGCGGACCGCAAAATTAAAACGCTGCTTGGCCGCGCCTCGAAAATCGGTGCCCGCTTCGCGGTGATTCTGGGCGAAGATGAGCTTAAGCGCGGCGCAGTCCAGCTGCGAGATCTGCTTTTAAGCAAACAGAGCGAGGTCGTGGTCGGCGACTTGGCGCGTACTATCGGTGCGGCTCTCGTAGGGTGAGTGTTTCATGCCCCGCTGACGGCGGGTATCCTTCCAAAAAGGTAAAAATGGCCGGCCAAGAAGCTTATTCACCCCTTCCCCCCTGGCAGCGAACCGCCTACTGCGGAACCCTGCGTGCCGCGGACGCGGGCCGCGAAGTAGCTTTGCTGGGATGGGTGCAGACGCGGCGCGACCACGGCGGCCTCATCTTCATCGATCTTCGGGACCACGCGGGACTAATCCAGCTAGTTTTGAATCCCGAGACCAGCGCCGCGGCTCACGATGCGGGCGCCGACGCGCGGTCGGAGTACTTCGTCGCGGCGCGGGGCAAAGTGGTCCTGCGTAGCGAGGGAACCGTCAACCCCGAACTCCCGACCGGGCAGATTGAGGTCACGGTCACCGACTTCGAGATCGTCAACCCTTCGGCGCCACCGCCTTTTCCGATCGGCGACGGTGACACCGCCGCAGAGGATGTCCGGCTCAAGTACCGCTATCTCGACCTGAGGCGGCCTGTCATGCAGCGGAACCTGCGCGCCCGCCATCAGGCGCTCAAGGCGATCCGGGAATTCCTCGATGACAACGGGTTCGTGGAAGTGGAGACGCCAATTCTATGGAAGTCTACGCCTGAAGGTGCTCGCGACTATCTGGTTCCAAGCCGGGTGAATCCCGGCAGGTTCTATGCTCTGCCCCAATCACCTCAGCTCTTGAAGCAGCTCCTGATGATTGCCGGCTTCGATCGCTACTATCAGATTGCGCGTTGCTTTCGTGATGAAGACTTGCGGGCGAATCGCCAGCCCGAGTTCAGCCAGATCGATCTCGAGATGACCTGCCCGCGCCCCGATGACGTGATGGCAGTTGCGGAAGGCATGGTTGCGGCCGCTTATCGCCGGGTGCACGGGATCGAAATCAAGCCCCCGTTCATGAGGATGCCCTATGCCGAGGCACTCGAACGATTCGGCATCGACCGCCCGGACTTGCGCTTCGGACTAGAACTGAAAAACCTGACCACCGCCTTCGCTGGAACCTCGTTCAAGGTGTTTGCCGATGTGCTGGCGCGCGGCCAATCGATTTACGGCATCAATCTCCCTGCCGCGCATCAGCTAAGCCGTCGCGAGCTCGACGAAATGACCGAGACCCTGCGTGCGCGCCACGGGATGGGGCTTGCCTGGGTAAAAGTCGGTGACGGCGCGTGGCAGGGTCCTTGCGCCAAGTACGTGAGTGAGGCTGAACGCGCGCGGGCTGAGGCAGTCGCGCAACTCCAAAGTGGTGACACGCTGCTGATGATTGCCGGCGACGCAAGGCAGGTTCGCCCGGTGCTGGCAGACATTCGGCTGCGGTTGGGTGCGAAATTCGGCCTCGCCAATACTGGCGAACTGCGGTTTCTGTGGGTGGTGGACTTCCCGCTGTTTGAATACAGCGAAGAAGATCAGCGGCTGACATCGGTAAACCATCCGTTTACCGCGCCTCATCCTGATGATCTAACGGCACTGGATTCGGCGCCATTGAGCATGCGCGCGCTCGCCTACGATATGGTCCTCAATGGAGAAGAGCTGGGGGGAGGCTCGATTCGTATCCATAGCCGCGCGCTGCAACTCAAGGTGCTCGAAGTGCTCGGGTTCAATCGCGAGGAGGCACTGGACCGCTTCGGATTCCTGGTCGAAGCGCTCACCTACGGCGCGCCTCCGCACGGTGGATGCGCTTTCGGCGTCGATCGGCTATGTATGATGCTGTGCGGAACAGACTCGTTGCGCGACGTGCTGGCCTTTCCGAAGACCGGCAAGGCGGTCGATCCGATGAGTGGCGCACCGTCCGAAGTAGATGCACGCCAGCTCAAAGAGCTCGCGATCAAGGTGACCCTATGAGCCGTGGGCGTAGCCTCACCTTCGCGTTTGCATTGCTGGCGGCGGTTGCCGTCGGCGGCTGCACGGCGGCGGCAGGCAATGCATACGACAGTGCCAAAGATGAAATAACCGCGCTGGCACCCAAGGACGTGAAGACCCAAGCCACGCCGGCGATGAAGCAAATGAACATCGATCGGATAACCATCTTGCCACTGGTGGGCGATCCACCCCAGCAAGGCGCGCCGTTGGCTCAGGGAGCCA